>JAJDBG010000054.1 GCA_029261475.1 Nitrospinaceae bacterium | reverse complement strand
CTTTTTTCTGCGGAACAGGTTACTGGCTTGTCATTTCATGGAAGGCGGTGCGGTCTCCACGCCGACGGTTTTGCTGACCACGTTGGCAGATCTTTTGCGATGGACCGCGATCTGGGGTGGAGTGGTGCATTTTAAAGTGGGGTTATGGCGGATTTGTGGTTATCGGGTCGATCCGTATTTTAACTATCCCTGGATATCGACCAATCTGGTCGTACTGTGGTCGCGGCTGACCTTCCATTACCGCGAGTTTCTGGTCCGGGCTTTTTATTACCCCGTGTTCTTCAAATGTTTCAAAAAGAGTCCGCATTTACGGATTTTTTGCGCCACTATTTCTGCGGCTACGGTGGGAAATCTGGTTTGGGGACATATGACTGAAGCTATTTTTTATTACGGGGTTGAGTGGGAAAATATTATTTTTGAATTCAATAGATGGCCTTATTTTTTATTATTGGGTTTGGGAATCACCGTCAGCCAGTTTTGGCTCATGCACAAAAAGAAAAGCGCACGCAAGGCCTGGACCTTCGATCGCCGGATTGGACTGGATGTGCTTGCCACATACATCACTATCCAGTTCTACGCATTGATACACGTTTTCATGCATCCCTGCTCAGAAGGTTCGTTGTGGGATCACACCCGAATATTTCTAATAGGGCTTGGTATTTCGGTATAAGCCAGAAAACAGATAGAGCAACAAATTTTTCCCTCAAAAGCACAAAATCCTTCCAGTTATTCTCCTTAAAAGACGTCATCCGATAGAAAAAAGAGGTTCAAGCTTTATCAATTGTCAATGGGAAAGCTTTATCCTTTTTTGCAATTTTTTCCGTAAGTTGACATATTTTACCCTGCTTGTAAGAATCTGTGAAATATTAATCTATTGAAAACATTGGGTTTTAAAGTTTTATTCGGTTTGGCAAGGTATTTGCTTGTTATATGGGAGAATATAATGATAGCTCACTGTTTTGTGTTTTGCTTTGAAGTGGTTCGATGCGGCATAACTCAAAATATTAATAGCATTATTGGACAATATTTTAATTATTTGGAGAGTTGCCTTATGACCCGAGCAGATTTAGTTACAAAAATTTCTCTTAGAATGGATGTGAGTAAAAAAGAGGCAGAACTGTATCTCAATAGTTTTTTGGAATCGGTAGTGAGTGGTTTGCAAAGGGGCGAGCGTGTCGTCATACAGGGGTTTGGTTCCTTTTCAATGCGAACCTACCCTGCACGCGAAGCGAAGAAACCTTTGACGGGGGAGATGTTGTTGCTTCCAGAGCGGTCCAAACCTGTATTTCATCCGGGAAGAGAGCTGCGAGAGCGAGTGAATAATGGTTCTTATGCTTGCGAGAAAGCACCTACTCCAAGGCGACGTTTGAGAATTTCCGTTCAGAATATTATGGACTCTGCCGTTGTTTAGAGGGGAGTGAAAGGGAACAAAAACCCTTTCGTGTTCAGTCGCGCCGTGATAGAATTTGGCATATTGGTTGCCGTTTTTGGCTGCTTGAAGCATTGCCAAAGACAAATAGCGAACGCATTCTCCGATGTTGATAATGGAGAATCCTCAATTCTCCGGGGTCTCAATGAACGCTCCAACGGCTTGCGTAAAGTGTGGAAAGTCCGAAGTCATTTCGGGTGACATTGGTTTGCGAACCAATCGTGATAAAGAACTTATTATGATTGTGCGCAAATATCATGGCGTCGAAAAAAAGACACCTCTTCAACCACTGGTATGTGGTTCGTGTGGTCATGTTGAGTTCAAAGCGGAAGATTTTGAAAGCTTACAGGTGAGCCCTGACGATAAGCCGATCAATCGAAATTTCCGTGCCTCCCCTCTCCAGGAATACGATTTTTAGTCCGATAGAAATCATTGATTTTTATTTCCTCGAAAATGAAATCGGACTTTTTCCCCGTAGCATTGCTACGGGTTAGCCTGCAGATTTGATAATGCTTTTTCCTTAATCCACATTCCCCTGCAGTCCTTGCTTAGCTGTAGCTGGCATCGGGGTGGAAGCAGATGACAGCGGCAGTTGCGCTGGGCGGGTCAAATTCTCCCGAGTCTGTAAGGGTCACACCGATATCTTGCGCCTTCAAAATATCCCAGATGGTCTTGTTATTTTTCAAGTCAGTCAATGCCGCGTAGCCGGGGCTGTAGCGTTGACCGCGTCGGTCTCTTTTGAACCCAGCTCGGGTACGTATCAGTGTGTGGATGTATTCTGCCAAATCTTCTGTAACCCGATCGCCAAGGCCTTGCAGGTAGAGTGATGATTCTGAATCGTGTTCGTTTTTAAACTTTGCGACAGCGTCTACCAACTGAGGTCCTGCCGTGGTTATTTGCAAGCCGAGAGCATCCATTTGTCCGGAGTCTTTTGGGAAAACATATTGGGCCACCGAGAATTTATCTTTTTGCCCCTTGCCAATGCAAAGTGAAAAATTGATGCGTCCTAGTTCGCGCTGATTGTCTTCAGGATCGTAAAGGATGACATCGTCTCCGTCGGATTGGGCTGGCAATAACGCAAATCGGGAGCGTGGGAGGATCCAACCTTCGTTTTCCGATTTCGCCATCCATTCTTCTCGTAATTTTTCGAGATCGCTTTCCTTGATGCCTTTTTGTTCCCAACTGGAATGTTTGCCAAATTTCCAATTGAGAGAATACAGGCTTTTAGAATCCAGATTGGCCGCCAGTTTTCCAAGTTTCAGTTCCAAACGGTGAATGCCGTAACCTTCGCGCGGAGGCTCGTGTTTTTTGAAATTGATTTTTCGGCGCGGCAACTCCTGGAGGAGTTTGTCTTTTGTTTCCTGCAATCCTTTGGCTCGTTGATATTCTCCCGTCAACCGCTCTTTATTTTTTTTCAGGTAAGCTGAGAGTGTTTTTTTGTTGGACAGTTGACCCATTGTGTTGACGCCATCCATGCCACTTTCGCAGTAAAAAACATCCTTGAGAATTTTTTCTACATCGCTTTGTCCGTGCATGGCAACATACCCCGCGTGCCTGTAGTTGACAGGTGCACCGCCGATGAGCAGGGGAATCTGGAATTTCATTTCGGTCATCATGCGTGCGATGGTGATCATGTGATTGGATGTTTGCACCAGCAGGGCACTCATGCCAATGGCATCGGCTTTTTCCTTTTTAGCCGTTTCGATGAATTTTTCCAATGGTACCTGAACACCGAGGTCGATGACGCGGTAGCCGTAATTTTCGAGCAAAGTTTTAGCCAGATCTTTGCCGATGCTGTGAACATCCTGATAAACGGTGCCAAGAACAATAACGCCCTTGTATTGGATTTCCTCTTCCAGTTTCGCACCGCTTTTTTGCCGCATCCAGGCTTCGAGAAAGGTCATAACATGGCGCATGACATCGGCACTTTTCAATAAATGAGGCAAGCTGACCTCACCCCTGCCAAAACCGTCCCCCAGTTCCTTCATGGTTTTCATCAAATAATCATTGATGAAATCGAGAGGATCGTGTTTGTCTACTGCTTGAGCTACCTGTAAAACGATGGTATCGCCGTAGGAAAATACAGCACCGGCTTTTTCAAAGTTGCCGGCTTTTTTCTCCTTACGTCCATCTCTTATTTTCAGGCAGATGCTTTCTTCTAAAGGAAGATCATCGTAGTCGATTTTTTTTACAACCGTCCCGGTTGATTTCGTCTGGGCGATTTCTTCGAGCCGTTCAAACGAATCCATGTTTCGGTCTAGAATCACCTGTCGAGCCAATTCGACATCTTCCGGCGGCAGGCTTTCCAAAGGTACATAATGGTTGGGATTCAGGATGGCGCAGTCGAGTCCTTTTTCCCGAGCCAGCTCTAGAAAAACGCTGGTCAGTACGATTCGCATATAAGGTTTTTTAGCCAGACCATTGGTCAGGTTGCCAACACCGATAGAGGTTTTTAAATCGGGATGAATAGCCTTGATTCGTGGCAAAGCGGCGAGTGTTTCTGCGCAAAAATTGAGACCTTCAACCGATTCGCTACCAATAGGATAAGCATTGACGTCGATGAGCAGTTGCGATGGCTGAACGCCATATTTTTCTCGGGACTGACGTACAATCTCGTCTGCCAGATCAAATTTTTCCTGTTCTGTTTGTGCGGGACCCTTCTCGCCATTGACTAAAGCAATGTACACAGGCCCATGAGCTGAGGTGGAAGATAAAACGGCATCAAGTTTGGAAACACCGTCCTTATACTCTTCGAGACTGATGGAGTTGATGATGGGTCTGCCCGGGTATTGCTCAATCGCAACTTCCAGAGCTTCTACAGAAAAGGAGTCGATGCAGAAAACGCCCTTAAAATCGCTGGTCATACCGTGAATTATTTCTGGCAGAACGCGTTCGGTTTCGACAATGTTGCTGTCCATGCAGATGTCTATGATTTCGATGCCGAGGTCGCGCACCTGTTCCTGAGCGACTTCGTCGAGGGCCTGGAGATCCAGCTCGCCATCTTGTTCGACAGCATCGCGGACTTTTTTGCTCCCTCGCACATTGAGGCGTTCGCCGATACGAATCAAATTTTCTGAACTGTCCAGAACTGAAACTTCTTGCGGACCTGAAACGTAGACGCGTTCATCTACTTGTCGTTTGATGGGAACCACGCCCTTGAATCGTTCGCTCAGTGCTTTGATATGTGCTGGCGATGTTCCACAACAGCCGCCTACGATGGATGCGCCCCATTCATGGACAAAGGGTTCCATTGCATCTGCCATATCTTGTGGCGATAATTTGTAGCAAGTTTTGCCTTCTTCCGAAACGGGTTGCCCCGCGTTGGGTACGACAGAAATAGGGACTTTGCAAATTCGGCTCATTTTCTTCACCGTGTCCGCCATGAGTTCGGGGCCGACGTTGCAATTGACTCCGAAGACGTCGATCTTCATTCCAGACACAGCGGTGTATGCGGCGTGGATATCTGTATTGAATATCTGCATTTTTGAAAACTGATCAACCGTGACCTGAACCATGACCGGTATCGTATGGTCTGCGGCCATTGCTTTTTGTGCGCCGATCAATGCCGCCTTGGTTTCGAGGATATCCTGCTGGGTCTCGAACAAAATAATATCAGCACCACCTTCCAGCAAACCTGCAACCTGCTTCTGAAAATTATCAGAGATTTGCGCGAAGGTGGCTTTATTGAGATCGGCATCGGTGCTGGATAAAACATAATTTGATGGGCCGATAGAACCCGCTACGAATAAGGGGCGACCATCGTATTCGGGTAAAGCCTTGTAGTCTTCAATAGCTTGTTTGGCAATTTTGGCCCCGTATATATTCAAATACCGGGTGATTTCGTCGAGGTCATTTTTTTTGAGATCGAGTTCGGCCGGGATATTAGAAATAGAGGTGTCGTCGATTTGAGAAAAATCAAACTCTCCCAATCTCAAAGGAGTTGCGCCAAAAGTATTGGTTTCGATTATATTGGCACCCGCCTTCAAATAGGCAAGATGGATTCCCTTAAGATCATCGGGGCGAGAAAAAATCAATAAATCGGTCAGCATCTTGAATTCGGCACCACCAAAATCGGCGTCTGACAATTCCAAAGCCTGTACCATGGTTCCCATGGCTCCATCTAAAACCAAAACTTGTTTAGAAAGTGTTTCCTGAAAGGTCATGAATTTTTATTATTAAGAAAAGTTTAAAAAAGCACTCAATTGTATAAATCCTGAGGCTGGCTTGTAATAATTTTTGAGGTTCAACTTGGAAGAATATTCTTCGTGGATTTTGAATGCAAAGAAAGAAGCGGATATCTTGCCTAAATTGAGAATTTATGACGGTGCTACAAACATTTTTCCTATTATATCGTAACTAAAGGAAAGTCCCAAGTCAGTTCCTTATCTGTTGTGGATTGCATTATAATTCTTTCGACTCGGGAGTGGTGGTTTCTTTTCCAAATAAACGTTCAAAGAGTGTGAGTTTGTCTTTTGCGCATCGGAAACCGACATCTTTTTTCTTCGAAAGTGGGCTCAATTTTTCCCTGTAGGATGAGCGCGCTTTTTTAGCGACGACATCGGCATAATCGTCACCACCAAAGTGTCCCACGCCCATATAAGACATCCCTCTTAGCACGATATACTTTTTGCCATAGTCTTTGCTTTCGTATTTGTTGTTGGGGTAGGGTTGGTAATAATCCCAAACCCATTCCCAGACGTTTCCGACCATATCCTCGGTGCCAAAGGGGCTGGAACTTTGAGGGTAACTGCCGACGGGCTTGAGCCCTTTCCCTGTTTTGAATTTGACAGACTTGCTTAGATTTGCGGCATCAAAAGAAAACTCGTTGCCCCAAGGGTATTCCCAACCGTCGAAACCTCTTGCGGCCTTTTCCCAATCCGCTTCTCTGGGCAAGCGCTTTCCTGCCCATTCCGCGTAAGCGGTTGCATCAAAAAAACTAACGTGAGTGACGGGCAAGTTTCCCGTGCCATCTGGGTACTTTTGACGCCGCTTCCAATGCGGAGGAGGGCGTCTACCAGTAGCTTGACAAAAAATATAATATTGCTGATTGGTGACTTCGTACTTGTCTATATAAAAGGCTTTGAGGTATACCTTATGTTGTGGGGACTCATCGGCAAACCAGGGTTTTTGTAATCCTAGGCGCAAAGCCTGATTTCCCGAATCAATCTTGTCTGTCCCCATAATAAATTTACCCGCAGGTATCCGCAGCATTCCCGGCGGAGGGGTCTCGGACATACAAGCAGATTGGCCCGCTAGTATTACTGTTAATAATATTATTTTCAATTTCCAGGACACCGCCTGTTTCATGAATTTTTCTCCGCAAGAGTTTCAATCCATCGATTTAGATCAGATCGACTTTGATGATCGCCTGACCAATTTTTCTCTCAGCCCGGCTCCAGAAGCATTGACGGAGTCTATCCGAACCTTGGGGATGGTCAACCCTGTGGGTTTGGCCCGTAAAGCTAAAGGCTATCGTATTGTTTGTGGCCATCGACGGTTAGGGATTGCTAAAAAACTAAACTTGACCAGCGTTTCGGCATTTTTCATCGGAGAAGACCTGGCTGATGAAGAATTGATCACTTTTAATTTGCAAGAAAACCGTTCGCACCGTCAATATGGCGATATGGAAAAGGGTGGAATTCTCACGCTATTAAAAAAAGCCGGAGTTGAAGAAGATCGGCTTGTGCAAGAGTATATGCCGCTTGTGGGGCTGGAGAAAAGTAAAAAATTATTGAAGGATTTTCTGCAAACCTCTCAATTGAGTCATGGTTTTCAAAAACTATTGCACGATCTAAACGTTTCCCTGCGAATTGCCAATGTTATTTGTGGATGGAGCAAGGCCAGCCGCGACTCGGCCGAAGTCTTGTTCTCTATTCTTCGTCCCGGTGTTAATAAATGGCGAGACTTGCTTGAATTGATCGACGAAACAGCATTGCGAGAAAATTTGGAGCCTTCTGAAATCATTCAATGGGCCCCTCTGCAAGCGGTTCTTGACCAATCTAATATGTCACCCGGTCAGAAATACGACAGCATTGTTCAATCCCTTCACCCTCGGCGTTACCCACTACTTTCGGAGCTAAATAAAAAAATTGCAGGTGCTCTGGATCGCCTCAGTCTTCACCCTGACACTCTGGTTAAAACACATAAAAATTTTGAGAACGATGAAGTGCGTATCGAGATGAAATTTCGTAATGTCAGCGAGTTGAAGGAACAACTGAATCGCTTAACCCCGGCAGTGGGCTCTCCCGCAATGGAAGAGCTTGTTGGAATCTTGAAGAGACTCGACTGATTTTATTCCTCTTGGCCGTATTCTCGCCGCATTCTTCCCACAGCAGTTATTTTTTTGCATTCACGAAATAGGAGAATGGATATTGCCGAATACCAGAATGGCATATGGCTACCGTTTGGAAACGTCTTAAAAATTTTCTGAGTGAATGTTCTGTATAACGCCAGTAATCGTGGGGTTCGTCGCGAAGTGGTTAATGAAGGGCAAGGATGTCACCGTTGATCATCTGTTGCCCTTCGTATCCTGTGTTTGTGTGTCAGTCGTGTCGTTTCTTGACGTTAGGGACCTGAAGTCCAAAAAATGGAACTTTCTCATCTTGTATGGTCAGGTGTCTGTACAGGGTGTGAAATTCGTCGTTGCTCAAATCAGGGTTCAATAACTGCTCTACCTGCTCAGGCGTCACACGTTGTTGCGACAATTCGTCAAACATGGTGGCTCCCACTCCTATCCAGTGTGCAGGAACGAATTGTTGAACAACCAGGCTTCCTATTCCGCTAGTGTATTTTTGGGAAACTTGCAGCACATGGCGTGCGATGTAAGCAGGAACACAGCGACCGATTGCGAAATCCTTGGAGGTATCGCCAATGGGGTAAGGACGCAGTGCGGCACGAACGTTGCCGATTTCTAAATATTCTGCCTTGATTTTTTTCTTGTCTTTTCGGTATTTTTGAGAGAAATAGCCTTCAATTTTTATTTTTCTGGTCCCTTCTGGAGCGCATTCTTCTTTGGCCCAGGCTGTTTGCAGATTCATCCCTAAAGTGCTGATTGAAAGGGTGAATAGTAGAATTGCGGCAAAAGTTACTTTCATAGGTTTTTTCTCCAAGGATTGTCTGATGTAATAGGGAAACTGTATTTTGAAGGATTGTGCAAGTGCTCTCAATTTTAAAAAGAATGATGTTATAATACTCGCATCAATGATTAGTTTTTTTAATTCTTAAGGTACGCAGGTGGGACTACAAAAATATTTTGTTTCACCTTCTACGGTTTTTGGCAGTGCTTCCTCGCGCGGAACAAAGGCACCGCATTTTGCGCAAGGGGTCATTTCCGTAGGCGCAGAGCTCTTCCCAGACTTGAGGAAAGACCAAAGCAGGGGAATCAAGGCGACTAGTACTCCAATAACTGCGAATCGTATCATGATTCTATTCTAATATCCGCAACCTATCATTGGCAATTTTTAAATTTTTCTTTTTCTAATCCACTCTGAATTTATATTATGTCCGAAACAAATCCCGAAAGTGAGCTTGAACCTGAGCCTGAATCGGATGATTTCCTGAACGCAGATCCCCATAGCGCAGATGAACAAGATTCCGAAAATGATTTTGAATCGGATATTCCAGACTATGTCAGCAAGGCTTTGGTTCCTGTCGATGCAAAAAGTAAATCTCTTGTTCCTCTCGATCCTTTGTCAGCATACCTTCAGGAAATTCGTAAGCACGAAGTCTTGTCTGAAGAAGAAGAACATAAATTGGCATTGCAATTCAAGGAGACAGGCGATGTCAATGCGGCTTATCGGTTGATAACCTCCAATCTGGTTTTGGTTGTGAAAATTGCAATGACTTTCCGGCGTGAATGGCAAAACATGCTGGATCTGATTCAAGAGGGGAATGTGGGGCTGATGAAAGCCGTAAAGAATTATGACCCTCTACGCGGTGTTCGTCTCCCTGCCTATGCGAGCTGGTGGATTCGATCTTACATATTAAAATACCTTCTGGACAACTGGCGTCTTGTAAAAGTAGGCACGACAAATACTAGACGGAAGTTGTTGTATAATCTTAAAAAAGAGAAGGAAAAGCTGGAACAAGAGGGCCATATCGCTTCCACCAAATTGCTTGCAGAACATTTTGGCGTCGATGAAAAAGAAGTGATCGACGTCGCCATAGGTCTGGGCGCGGCAGACGTTTCAGTGGATGCGCCTTTGAAAGAAGGGGGAACCTTGACCCCTATGGACACACTGAGCGACGGAAGTTCCTTTGAAACTCAATACGCAAACGAGGACTTGTTTTCATCCCTCAGATCCATTATTGAAGATTTGAAAGCTTCGCTCAAACCGATAGAATGCCAGATCATTGAGGAGCGTTTGTTGTCCAACGATCCGCGTTCGCTTCGCGAAATCGGGGAAGAATACGGTGTCACGCGTGAGGCCGTCCGACAAACGGAGCAAAGATTGAAAGAAAAAATAAAAACTATTGTGAATGAACGTTTGCCAGAAGCGGCAGATCATTTCACCGACTAATAACAACTTCAAAATAGACACAATTATTTTAGGGAGAGACAAACATGGATTACCGAATCGAAACTGACAGCATGGGCGAGATCAAAGTTCCCGCCGATCGTTATTATGGCGCTCAAACTGCCCGCTCTCTCATCCACTTCGATATTGGTATCGAGACCATGCCGCGCGAGATCATCAAGGCCATGGGTCAGTTGAAAAAAGCATCTGCCGCAGTCAACGCCGAATTGGGACTGCTCCCGAAAGAGGTCAATGATTTGATCGCGCAGGCCGCTGATGAGGTCATCGAAGGCAAGCTGGACGATCATTTCCCTTTGCGTATCTGGCAAACCGGCAGTGGCACGCAATCCAATATGAATAGCAACGAAGTGATAGCCAATCGTGGGATTGAAATCAGCGGCGGAGAAATGGGTTCTAAAACGCCGATTCACCCCAACGATCATGTGAACAAGGGACAATCGTCGAATGACACTTTCCCTACCGCCATGCACCTGGCCGCAGTGGCTCAGATCAACGAGCGATTATTGCCTTCCGTGAAGAAGCTACGCGATACCTTGAAGAAAAAGTCGGAAGAGTTTGCAGACATCATCAAAATAGGTCGGACTCATTTGATGGACGCGACTCCGTTGACACTGGGGCAGGAATTCAGCGGTTACGCAACGCAAATGGAAAATGCAGTCCGGCGTATCGACTCTTGCTTGCCAGCTCTTTGTGAGATAGCACTAGGCGGAACCGCTGTTGGGACGGGACTCAATTCGCATCGCGATTTCCCGCAAAAAGTAGCTGAGGAATTGGCAAAGATCACCGGAGACCCCATCGTCACCGCACCCAATAAATTTGAAGCACTGGCCGCGCACGATGCCGTAGTCGAAGCCAGTGGCGTATTGAAAACAGTCGCCTGCTCGTTGATGAAAATTGCCAACGACGTGCGTTGGCTCGGTTCCGGTCCGCGATGCGGAATCGGCGAATTGGTTTTGCCCGCGAACGAGCCGGGAAGCTCCATCATGCCTGGTAAGGTCAATCCGACGCAAAGCGAAGCCATGACGATGGTCGCCGCGCAGGTCATCGGCAACGACACGACGATTGCTGTGGGTGGTTCGTCCGGGAACTTCGAGCTCAACGTGTTCAAACCTGTGATGATCTACAATTTGTTGCAATCGATTCGTTTGCTGGCAGATGCCTGCCGATCTTTTGAAGAACATTGTGCTGTAGGGATCGAACCCAATCGAACGCAGATCGAAGCGCATTTGAGAAATTCGCTCATGCTCGTGACAGCTCTGAATCCACATATCGGCTACGACAATGCCGCCAAAGTTGCCAAGAAAGCTTATCAGGAAAATTCAACACTGAAAGAAGCCGCCGAAGCACTGGGTCTGCTCTCACCCGAAGAGTTTGACGAAAAAGTCCGTCCCGAAAACATGACCGGACCCGCATGAAACTGCGCTATGAGATAGGTGTAACGGCAAGAGGTGATGCGGGGTTTGATAGACAAGCTACGCTTCAATCCAGCTTGCCTGTCATCTTTGCGTTGTGAGATAATAAGAAATGCTGAAACGTTTGTTTGATATTGCCAACGCCAACTGGAACCATTGGCGTACAGGGGAGAAGGCGGAATCTGAGTTTGAATTTCGCCCGGAAGACGAATTTCGTCAAGACGAGTTTCGTCGGGACGAGTTTCATAACTTTTCGGAAGAAGCAGAAACCACAGTCCATCCGTTGGCGCAATATTACGCCAATCTTGAATTGGCACCCGGTGCCAGTCCTCAGGAGATCAAAAATGCATGGCGACGTTTGTTGAAAAAATATCACCCGGATCTGCATTCTCAGGATGAAGAGAGAAAACGCATCGCCGAGGAGTTGACCCGTGGCTTGAACGAGGCGTATCATATTTTGAAAAAAGAACAGGCCTGAAAAATTAAGAAAGGACGAGGTATTGCTGAATGGAACATTTTGAAAAAGTAAAAAATTTCTTGCTGGAAATGGGGTTCTCCATAGAATCCGAAGATGTTGCCGAAGAACTTTGTGTTGTGAGTGATGAGGACCGAGGCATCAACAATCTGGTTCTGGATTGCGAAGACCCGATCCTGATTCTCGAGCAGTTGATCATGCCGATCAAAGGCGGATCAGAGGCCAGCTTCAAACGTCTCCTGCAACTCAATCGTTCCCTGGTCCACGGAGCTTTTGCTCTGGATGAGGACGGCACCACGCTTTTATTTCGCGATACTTTGCAATTGGAAAATCTGGATTTGAATGAACTGGAAGGCAGTATCGACGCGCTCAGCCTTGCGATGGCAGAACACGGCGATGAACTTCTGGAAATTGCAAAGTCGGCTTAAAAGCAAAATCGGCATTTTCAGACAGCCGATTCAACACAATAAAATCTCAACTTAAATTTCTTTTTATAGAGGCTTCCAATGGCTGGTTTATTTTCAAGAATTGTTCAGTGGGGAAAATCCGAAGCACATTCAGCAGTCGATCAATTTGAAGATCCTATCAAAATGACCGAACAGGGCATTCGCGATCTCAAAAAAGATTTGACCGATTCCATGCAAAGTCTGGCGCAAGTCAAAGGCATCGTCATTCGTATGCGAAACGATGCGAATAAAAATAAGAAACTCTCCGCCGACTACGAACGCAAAGCAATGACACTTCTGCAAAAAGCGCAAGAGGGTTCTATCGAAACAGCAGAAGCCGAGCGTTTGGCCACAGAGTCGTTGGCGCGCAAAGAGACCACCAGCGCAGAAGCATTGCGACTGGAGCAGGAACTGTCAGCGCAAGAAGGCATGGCCAATCAGCTTCAACGCAATGTCGAGAAACTACGCACCACGGTTCAACGTTACGAGAACGAACTCGTCACCCTGCGAGCGCGAGCAAAAACCGCTTCCGCTACTAAAAAATTAAACGCACAAATGGCAAAAGTCGATTCTGGCGGAACCATCGCCATGTTGGAGAAAATGCGCAATAAGGTGGAAGAGGACGAAAGTCTTTCCAAAGCCTATGGAGAAATCGCAGACTCCCAGACCAGCGTTGATGATGAAATCAACAAGGCACTCGGCTCGGGTGGATCGATTGCACCGGCAAGTGACAGCTTGGCGGCACTCAAAGCAAAAATGGGAATGTCTTAGTATCAGCTAAGATTTAATAGCTGGCACACTTGGTGAGCCTTTCAATCAATGGAATAACGCATGTTTGATTTTTTTAAAAAGAAGAAAAAGGATGAAACTCCGCAACTGGAAGATCTGGTTCTGTCTAAATTACGACCCGGCTACCTCGTCGAGTACGATCTCAAAACTTACAGCGTCAGCGTACAAAACCGTTACGAGTGGGAAGAGGGAGGTGTCACCGACGAATGGGAACTTCGTGAAGGAGAGGATATCTGGTTTCTGGAGCGAACAGAGGAAGATGGCTATGCGGAGTGGAGCCTCTGCCAGAAACTTTCGATAGACGAGTTGGAAGGCGACATCGCCAAACACATCATCGAAAAAGAAGACCCTCCTGAAACTATCGTCTGCCGGGGAACTACCTCTCATTTCGAATGCGACGATGTCGGTCAGTTTTTTAGAGGTGACTCTACGGAAGAAATGCATTTCGTCGCCTGGGACTTCGAAGACGAATCGGAGCAAAAATACCTCACCATCGAACAATGGGGCGAAACCAAGTTTGATATTACCCTCGGCTTCCCTGTCGAAGAATACCAATTCACAAATATCCTCCCCGGTGGCTAACTGGCGAGCCGCCAGTGGCAATGGGCTGACGGTTTACGCGTGTGCCTGACGTGGCTGTGCGCAATTGAACAATCCCCCTATCAAACAAGTAGGGGCAGACCCCCGTGTCTGCCCTGCAAACTGCCGAAAATAATTTTCCCATCCAGATTCCGAATTGTTATGATTGCCAGTATTTTCAGGCATAATATAATCTCTCGGGAGTTAGCCAAACTTGATTCAGGACGCACCTGAATTTGAGATCAGGGAAACCCTGAAAGAGTTTTTCAATAAATTGAGTGGATTAAATGCTTGGGCAAATTACATAAGATTGATTCAGGTCTATCACGGGGAAATTTGAAAATGAAAACTTGGTCTATACCTTCACTTAAAGGTAAATCACATAAAGAGTTATTAGAAGTTGCAAATTCACTTCCAACAGAAGGCGTAGCCGTAACAGATTTCGCTATAAATCTTTACGAAAAATTGCTAGAGCATCCGTCGGACGATGTAGAAAAATCAGGTTTTCTTAGTAAGCTAGGCGGTCATTACAATCAATTGGGTAGGAGCGAAGAAGCTCTTAATACAACACTTCGAGCCGTTGAGATTCGAGAACACTTGGCTGAGAAGCAACCCGACGTTTATGAGCCTGAGTTAGCTGAGAGTCTCAGCAATCTGGGAGAACTTTACAGTGCATCGGGCAACAGGGATGAGGCTCTCAAGGTAACGATTCGGGCGGTTGCCATTTACGAACGTTTTATCGAGAAGGGGTTGGAGGCCTTTGGGCCGGGTCTTGCCAAATCTCTCGATAATCTGGGACTGTATTTCAACGTGCTTGGGAGGCAGAATGAATCTTTTGTGACGACGCTGAGAGCGGTGAAAATATACGAACAGTTGGCAGAGAAACAACCGAATATCTTCGAACCAAAGTTAGCGGGCATTCTCAATAATCTGGGGAATCGTTACAGTGAAATGGGCGATCGGGAGGAGGCTCTCAAGGCGACACGCAAGGCTATTGAGATCGGTGAACGTCTGGTAAAGAAGGGGAAGGATGCCTTTGCACCGGGTTTGGCGGAGAGTCTGGGTGTTCTAGGCATGATCCATTTTAAGGGGGAGGATAAGGTCGAAGCCAGGGATGTGTTTGAGCGGTGTATGCGCTTGCTGAAAGACCTGTTCCTGGAATCCCCGCAGTCTTGCGCTGAGCTGGTGGCTAAGCTGGGTGGGGCTTATATTAAAAGTTGCGAGGCTCTTGGCGACAAACCGGACAATGAATTGCTGGAACCCATCGTAAAAAATTTACAGGAATTGAGGAGGTAATGATTTTTTCCAGAGGTTTATCGCCCGGCGATAATTTTGCAAACCCATAGCATTGCAAACGCCCCAATTGCGGCTTTCCTTCACTGAATTCTAATTGGGGTCAAATCTATGTTTTTTATTTTTAAGAAAATTTATTTTTTATTCTGAATATCTTTAAGAATATTGCGGATGATTTCTGCATCTTCTGCTCCGGGTTCCAGTTTTAGATATTCTGCAAAATGATGTGCGGCTTTTGTGAAATCGTTTTTATGTTGATAGTAGATCACGCCGAGATTTTTATGGACTCCGGCAATGCGAGGGTATTGTTCTGCCAGATTCTGAAAGGTTTCGAGCGCGTCGTCAATTTTTCCTTTTTGAATTTGGATGCTACCTGCATTGATGTTTGGTGACATGTATGCGGGATCGAGTTCGGAAGATTTTTTGTAGGCTTTGAGCCCCTGTTCTATATCGTCCATCAGGATATAGGCGTTGCCGAGACCGAAATAGGCTTTGGCATTTTCAGGTTGCAGTTCGATAAATTTTTTGAAATTTTCAATCGCGAGTTCGGGTTTCCCCAGTTGCAATGCGAGAAATCCCAGGTTGAAATAGGCTTGCTCGAAATAGGGGTTTTCGCGAATGGCATTGCGGTACGACTCGGCGGCCTCTTCAGCCCTTCCTGTCAATTGCAGGGCTTTGCCGAAGTTGTAGTGTCCGGGTGCGTAATGCGGGTCGAGTTTCAATACTTTTTCAAAATAGGGGATGCTCCTGTGTATCTCGCCGCGCTTGCCGTAGATGTTTCCCAGATTGCTCAGGGCTTGAACGTAATCGGGGTTCAATTTCAAGACGGTTTCCAATTCGTCCACGGCTTTGTCGTAGAGTCCGGCTTGATCGTAGGCGGTGCCAAGATTGTTGAAGGCTCTCAACAGTAATGGCGATTTTTCTTTCACGTCGGTCCAAAGTGTTATTTGATTTTTCCATACCCGATTTCTTTCGATGGTGAGCAGTGAGCAGAACAGAAGGATGAGGCACAAGGCTCCCGTAAACAGGGCAGGGGAGGGTTTGATGCAGTCTTTC
>JAJDBG010000053.1 GCA_029261475.1 Nitrospinaceae bacterium | reverse complement strand
ATCGGTCTTGATCTCCGTAAAGCCGGATTGAAAATCCTCATTCCCACTTTCTTACAGCTGGAACTAACGGATATTGTCGGTGTTTGACAGTCTACTGAACTCACATTTTAGTTCCCTACCGTCAAACCTTCCCCATCCATTCGCGCCAGTCCTCGCCGATCATGCCTTTGTCTTTGTAGCGTTGCATGGAGTTTTGGCAGTGGCAGGTGGACTCGATCTGCTTGAGTCGCAGGAAAGCACCCTTCATCAATTCTGGGAAATGGCGGATGGCTTGTTCTACGCGGTTTTTTTCTTCATCGTTTTGCATGCCTTCAAACAAAGCCCCTTCTTGAAAATCCCGTGGCTCTACTCCTTCGGCGTAATTGGTGAGGTAGCAGATCGCTGAGTAACAAATTTCGAGTTCGCGCGCGAGGAAAGTCTCTGGCGCGAGTGTCATTCCTACGAGGTCGGCTCCGAGCAGTCGGTATTTGCGAATCTCTGCGGGCGTTTCCAATCGTGGGCCTTGAGTGCAGACGTATACAGATTTATTATCGTGGACCAGTCCTTTTTCGTGCAAGGTATCGTGCAGGCTTTCGCGTAGTGTGGAGCAAAAAGGATTGCTTTGACGAATGAATCCCCAACCACAATTTTTGAAAAAGGTACTCTCGCGGCCTTGTGTCTCATCGAGAATATCATGAGGCAATGCAAAATCGCCGGGCTTGAATCGGGTGTCGATGATGCCGGGTCCAGACCAGGCAATGATCTGTTTGATCCCGCAAGCTTTCAATGCGTATACATTGGCGCGGTAGTTGACGTAGGGTGCGGTTAGCGAATAATCGTTTTCCCCGTGTCGGGACAGGAACAGGTAGTCGAATTCGCCCTGTGAGAAATAATGGATCGGCGCACTTTCTCCGAACGGAGTGTCGATGCGACGACAGTCTTTTTCCTCGCCAAGGACGCCCTCGGCAAGCAATTGATAAGCACCGCTCCCGCCGATGATTGCGAGAGTAGGGGCATTAGAATTTTGAGAAGTGGAACTCGATTGAGATGGCATATTTTCGATTGTTCAGCCTCCTCGGAACTTTCAGGAAGTGGCAAGCCAATGAGATGTCTCGTCGGCAGAAAGCTTGTGCAGATAAGCCAGAGCGATGAGGCAGTCTTGTTCTGCGGCACGTCGAAACCAGCGATAGGCTTCATCGTTTGAGTCGTTTTTATTCTTTTTTAGAAGTCTTCCCATTTCCAGTTGCGCTCTGCGGTCGCCTTGTTCTGCGGCGCGTTGCAACCATAGGGTGGCTTTGGATAAATTCTGTTCATTTTCAGGATGACTTGCATAAAAAAGACCCAGTTCTCTCTGTGCAGAAGAGTTTCCTGCCGTGGCAGATTTGATGAGCCAGGGCAAACTGTTTTCGATGCCTTTTTCTTTTCCGATCAATTGAGCGAGTCTGAGTTGAGCGGTGTCGCAGTTTTTATTTGCGGCAAGGCGATACCATTTTTTGCTTTCGAGGATGGAATGGCGGCTCGAGTCGAGTGACTCGTAATAGATTCCCAATTGCAATTGAGCCTGGGCCGAGCCTTCGCGAGCGGCATTTATCAGCCAGTTCAAGGAACGCGTTGTGCCTGATGTTTGCTCGGTTTCATTTTTTTTACTTTTGCCTGCGCGGCGGTACCAATGGGCCGCTGTTTCATAACTTTGCTCAACACCTTTGCCGACGAAATAAAGGATGCCGAGGTTGTTCTGTGCTTCGGCGCAACCTTGTTCGGCAGATTTCCGATACCATTCCGCCGCTTTTGCATAATCAAGACAGCCGCTGATTGCATTTTCAAACAAGGCACCCAGCAGGTTTTGAGCAAGCGCATTGCCCTGTTCCGCGGAACGCTCGGCCCAAAGACGTGCCTGGCCCAAATCGCGTTGCGTGCCTCTGCCGTAATAATACATTTTGGCAAGACTGTATTGAGCGAAGTCGTGTCCTTTTTCGCTTGCTTGACGAAACCAGACCTCAGCGGTTTGGGAATTTTCATCCATGCCTTCGCCGTTCAAAGACATTCTGCCTAGATTGTATTGGGCGAGGTCGTTGCCCTGTTCGGCAGATTTCCGATACCACTCAACAGCTTTGGAAAAATTGCGAGTTGTTCCTTTGCCGTGATAATACATGCGGGCGAGATGATATTGTGCGAAGTCGTCGCCTTCCAATGCGGCTTTTCTGTACCATTCCAAAGCCATGCGATGGTCTTCCCGAGTGCCTTGACCGCGCTCGAACAAAACGCCGAGGAAAAGTTGTGCGCTGGGAACATTTTTTTGTGCGGCGCGATTCAACCAGTGGAAAGCTTGCTCATCGTCTTGTTCTACGCCTTCACCGAGAAAACAGAGCAGTCCCAGTTGATAACAGGCTCCTGCATGACCGGCTGTTCCCGCTTTGCGAAACCATTGCGTTGCTTTTTCTGGCTCTGGCGTTATCCAGCGACCGTTGTCGAGGAAGACCCCGGCGCGGTATTGCGATTCGAGATGATTTTCTTTTGCGGCCCAGTGATACCATTGAAACGCGTCTTCCATTTCGTTGGATTTGAAAAAGTAATTGCCTTTTTCAAAAAGCTCGTCCCCATTGGGAACGAAATTATTGCCCGTCGTTTCGAGGAAATACTGCGCCATCTCGTTGCCCTGCTCCGCCGATTTGCAAAGCCATTTCAGCGCTTCTTTGGAGGATTGGGGAACTGTGTCTCCTGCGTAATGAAGTGTCGCCAGTTTGAATTGAGCCAGGTCAAGCCCCAGTTCGGCGGAGCGACTGTAAAGTTCGTAGGCAATGTTCGCATCACGAGCAACGCCTTTGCCCCATTCGTAGAGAGTGCCTAAATTGTAGAGTCCTTCTGGATCGTCTTGCCGGGCTGATTTGAGATACCATTCGCGTGCCAGACTGTAATTTTTTTCGAGGCCATCACCATTTTCGTACAAGACCCCTAAATGATTTTGGGCCATGGCGTTGCCTTGCTCTGCCACTTTACGAAACCAGTGGGCGGCTTTTACAGGATCACGCTCCACTCCCTTGCCTTGAAAATACAAACGACCCAAATTGAATTGAGCGGTGGAGTTGCCTTGATTGGCGGACTCTTCGTAACATTGAGCGGCCAATTCGAAATCTTCAGAGGTTCCTATACCATTTTCGTAAAAAATCCCAAGGAATCCGCCTGCATTGGGAGAGCCTTGATCGGCGGCTTTTTTGAACCATTTGAAAGCTTCATTTGGATTCTTTTCGACACCGACACCCTGGAAATACATGACACCCAGATTATATTGTGCGAATGCTTTGCCGCGTTCGGCTTCTTTAGCCCAGCGTGCTACTTCGCGCAGACTCACAGAACGGCGATTGCCTTCGCTGTTGTTGTAAGCGAGAGTTTGTTGCCCCGAATCGAGATTGTTTGTTGCTAGAAACTCAAGGCTACGGCGTGTCAAGGCTCTTTGAGCCAGGCTTTTGGATTCGTCTCTCGGCGAAAGTGCTTCCATGTGGCTGTGTCCCATATATTGAGTTTGAGGTTCCAGTGACATTTTTAAATATTAAAGGAACTCATTGTGAATTTTGAATTCCGCAAAAGTCTGCCTTAAAGTTCTTCCGCCAGATCGCTGACCCGGGATTTGATGCGATTGATTTTTTCTTCAACATTCATCACCATTTCACTGAGAACATCTTTTCCGAGGCTCTCTCCTTGAGTGGTCTTTTCCTTCAATACAAACATTGGGGAGTTGAACAGTTTGTCCAATTCCCATTCAATGGAATGTAGGCGTTTTCGAACTTGAGCGACTTGTTTCAGAGTCCGTATCAATTGCTGACCGAGGGTCAAATTTTTTGCAGGTTCTCCTGCTTCCCATTCAACGAGAATAGCTCGGATGCTTTCGTCGTCAAGGCAGTCGTAAGCCTTGTTTAGCTTTGCCATTAATTCGTGACGGCGCTCTCTTTCACAGGGACTCTCAGCGAGGTCGGGGTGAATTTTTCTTGCGACTCTGCGGAACAATTTTTTTAGATTCTCAGAAGGCTTAAAATCTCTTGCGGAATCTTCGGGCTTAGTTCCCGGCTCGTCAGGCTCAGATTCGTGAGCTGAATTTTCAGACTGACGTGCTTGTTCCTGAGCTGTTTCAGCGTTGGCACGAAATTCATCGGACTTTGGGTATAGTTGTGCGGCGAAATTTAAAATCTGGGCTTTCAGGGCATCCAGCTCTGCATATTTGACACCGACAATGCCCTGATAACGCTTTTCAAAAAAATGCATCTCGCTATATGCGGTGGAAAGTTCCAGCTCCTTCTCAGTCAACTCCTTCTCTAGTGAAAGCAAAGTTTGTTTTTGTTGATCCAGTTCTTCCGCTTCTGGCGAGGCAACAGGTGTGAGGGTAAGCATGGTGTTTCTCCAAAAAAGGACTTCCAATGCAGATTTTGGGTAAGGGGCAGGCCCTTAAAAAAATCTGCTAGTAATTGATTGTTATTAAATAGGTTTCGTAATATTCGATAAAAATCTTTAGCGTTTACAGGACCCTAAGGCAAAAACCCCGGAAATGAATCCAGATTCTTGGTTTTTGGGAATCAGGTAAAACCAATTAAAACAATTATATGCAGACATTTAACCAAAAATGGTCAATAAAATCAATGGTTTAGATTGTCATCTTAAATATTATTTTTGATGTCGTATCTTAAACTAACTAAAATATTGAATAAAATATTATTTTTGTTGGGCGATAGCTTGGTTGCTGATGTAGAAGTATTATTGGCTTTATGCTGAAAGCTGTGGGGTTTGTGCGATGGGGGTGTGGATTGGTTTTGTGAATGCTTGTAAAACGGTTAAACTTTACGATAAGATGAAATAAGGCCTTTTAAATAAAACTGGTGATGAAGAGATAATAATGCATTGTAAGTTTCTTCATTAACCCTATGACAGACTTTGTCTATTCAATTTGAGACTATGATGAGCTCTTTTTTTCGTAATACCGTGAATGCTTTTATTGTAGCGATTTTTCTGCTCTTGCCTTCATCGTCCGCTATTGGGCAGGATGCGGAAGTATGGGCACCAGAGATTTCTTTGAATTCGCTTGATGGGCGAGAGGTTTCCCTTGAGCAATATCGAGGGAAGTACGTGCTTCTCAATTTTTGGGCCACTTGGTGTGGGCCTTGTAAAATGGAGATGCCTTCGCTGGAACGATTGCATCAGCGTTTTAAATCTAAAAATCTGGAAGTATTGGCGGTCTCCAATGATATGTTTGGTGCCCGGGTTGTGGCCCCCTACATCAAGGCTAACCGTTTGAATTTTACTGTTTTGCTGGATCAAAAAATGAAGGCGAGTTCGGACTTTGGTGTTGTCAGTTTGCCAACCACTTACCTGATTGATCCGAAGGGCCGTATCATTGGCGCGCTTTACGGTGCTGAAAATTGGGACGAACCATCTACCCTGCAATACTTTGAAGAACTTTTGACCCGCAGTTAACCCCCTCACAATTACCTCTCTGAATGATACGAATTCCAATGCCTTCAATTAAAATCCCGGCAATGAAAATTGCAGGAGTTTTCGGGACGATCCTTTTTTTGACCTTTGCGATCTCATCTGCCTCTGCTCAGGGCAAAAGTAAAGACTTGAGTCTGGAGGGAGATATGGTTCTCATCCCTGCAGGTCCGTTCAAGTTCGGTACCAATAAGACAGATGATGAGGCAGAGGCTCTTTCATTGGGAATTCCCAAGCCTTGGTATGTTGATGAGGGCCCTGAGCAAACGGTGTTCCTCAAAAGTTTTTATATCGATCGGTTTGAAACGACGAATAAAAGATTCAAGGCTTTTGTAGATGATGCTTACAGTGAAATACCACCCAAGGGGTGGAAGGGAGTCGATTATCCAGAGGCTAAAGGCGATTATCCTGTGACAGGAGTGACTTGGTACGATGCGGCAAATTTTTGCCAATGGGCGGGCAAGCAATTGCCGACCGAAAAGCAATGGGCCAAAGCCGCAAGAGGTAAAAGCGGGCGTGAATACCCCTGGGGCAACGAATTTCAAACTGGTTTTGCAAATTTACCGAATAAGGCCGGAAGTAAAACGGCCCTCATGCCAGTGGGTTCTTTCCCAAAAGGGGCGACGCCTCTAGGGGTGCATGATTTGGCAGGCAACGTTTGGGAATGGACTGCCGAGGACTACGAGGCTTATAAGGGAAGTTCTTACACCAGCGATGACTTTGGTGCGGGGTATAAAACACTGCGTGGGGCTTCGGCTTCAGATATAGGTCATTTCCCGGGGCCGCTCTATATGCGGGCACTTGAAAAGTTTACGCGGTCGGGGTTTCGTCAATACGCTGCGCCAGATAGTTCAAGCGAGGATGTCGGATTTCGTTGTGTGAGTAACAATATGCCAGCGCAAATGAGCAAGTCGCAAGCACTGGCTGAAATGGCTCAAAAACCATCTGCTTCCACGTTAGGAAAATCCTCCGCTAGTGTTGCGGGGAAATCGCTTGATAGTGGAGAACCGAGTTCTTCATTGGCTGACGCTCCTGCTTTCGACAGTCCTTTTCAGGCCAAGTCGAATTTACCAGCGAGTTTCATTGCAGGGATTGTTCTTTCTTTCATTGCGGGATTGTTTAGTTTTCTTTCGCCATGTACCTTGCCGATTTTGCCCGCCTATTTTGCGATCACCGCGCAAGCGGAAAGAACGCGAATGAGCTTGATGTCGGTGGCGTTCTTTTGTGGTTTAGCGACCCTGTTTGTTTTGATGGGTGCCTCGGCGAGTTTTCTGGGGCAATTTTTGCGTGACTATATTTTTTCGATCACCCAGTTCAGTGGAGCTTTAATAGCGGTTTTCGGAGTCATGACTTTATTTGGAAAAGGGTTTTCTGGTGCTACGTTTCAGGGAAGGCCTGCTTCCAGTTTCTTCGGATATTATTTATTTGGTGCCGCATTTGCGTTGGGTTGGACGCCTTGTGTGGGGCCGGTACTTTCAGGAATTCTCTTGCTTGCGGCTTCAGACAGAACCGTTTTGCAGGGTGCACTCCTGCTTTTCTTTTATGCCATTGGTTTGGGCTTACCGCTCATCGTCATAGCTACATTTTGCAGTCGATTGTCCAAAGGGCATTTGTTCTGGCGCATTTTGCGAGGCAAGGCATGGGATGTAAAGGTTGCCGGACGAACTATTTTTCTCCATACAACCAATGTGGCCAGCGGTATTCTGCTGGTAGGGCTTGGTTATGCTCTGGCAATGGGCTATATGACTTATATCAACAGCCTCATTCCAATAGAAGTGCAACTTTGGTTCAGCGAGTTTGAGGAATCGGTTCTCCACTGGTTCAAATGACTCATGTCTTCGAGGGTGACTATTGTTGCTTGGGTACATTCGCAATCCTGAAAACTTAAATTTGTAATAGGGGCTGACAATGATCTCGTTCCGAAACGACGAACCTGCTGAAATTGATCTTCTCAAACGTGAAGACTATGTTCAGGCGTTGGCCGAAATGGTGCGAACTTGCAATACGCCAATGGTCATTGGACTATACGGTCGCTGGGGTTATGGCAAAACTTCGATCATGAAGCTTGTTGAGAATGAACTGGAAAAGGACTCTGGAATAAAAAAAATCTGGTTTGATCCCTGGCGTTGTCAATTTGATGAACACCCTGCTCTGGGTTTACTTCACGCCATGTTTGATCAGTTGGATTTAGAAGGGGAACAAAGGAAAAGCGCAAAAAAAATTCTGGAAACGATTGGGTTGGCTTTAGGCGATATGGCGATTCGCTCGGTGACTCCTTTGACTATAGGAGGAATCAAAAAATACTTCGAACAATATGAATCGAAAAATTTTGAAGTGCGTAATGCCAGAGCGCAACTGGAAAAGAAGTTCAAGGACATCATTGCTGAGGCGAGAAAAGATTTGGGTGCCTCTGGACGATTGGTCTTTTTTATCGATGATTTGGACCGATGTTTGCCTGAGTCTATGGTGAAAGTTCTGGAAGCTCTTAAGTTGTATCTCAACGTTGAGGGCTGTGTTTATCTATTAGGTGCTGATAAGAAAACGGTTCAGGCCGCTATTAAATATCGCTTCGAAGGTATGGCTGGCGATAATGAGGCTGATTCTATTGATTACCTGGATAAAATTGTTCAACTGCCCTTCGATATTCCTCCCATGCGTGAAGACGTGGTTGAAAGCTATATCGACGAATTGTTGAAGGAGCACGCGTTTGCATCGAGTGATTGCGCCCGTTTGATGAAACAAGGGCTCGATGGCAACCCTCGCACTATCACACGTTTTATAAACACTCTGACTTTAAATCATCTGATCGCAGAAAAGAAAATCGCAAAAGAACATTATCAAGTAAAAATTCTGATATTTTTATTGATGTTGAAAATGCAACTTCCCGATTTGCATGATGATATTGTGGACGACTCTGGCAACTTTTTTAACTTGAGAACCGAGCCCGAAGCAATGAAAGATCTTTTGGCGACGCGGTTCGGAAGAAAAACTCTAAAGGATGTTTTAGAGCTATTGCCAAAGGACGAGATCACTCCTGAAATTTTAGAGGCGCATATTTTTTTCGCGCGAGCAATGGAGGCTCCAGACGAAAAATCAGAGCTTTATAAAGCAGAAAGAGTATCGAAAGATTTACCGGCTAATGTTTCAGATATTGTACATAGGGAATTGGCAGAGGGTGAGTCTATCGTCAGTGAACTTTTGATTTTCAAAACGCGTACTCAACAAACCTGGCTGGTTTTTTCGAATCAAAGAATTTTTTGTTTGCTGATGAATATCGACCCAGTGAGTATTGATGGCATGCCTGCCAAACCCGAAATGAAACAGATGCGCCGGGCGGTGGTTAAGTTGCAGTGGAAAGAACCAGTGGACCTTAATATAAAGATAAAGGCTTATACTGTAGAGGGAAGCCATAGGGTTGATATTGGTTCACATAAAAGATGGCTTTACTCAAAGAAACTATTTCCTAGTGGGGCTATTTTAGAATCAGCGATTCTTAGTAAAATCCATCAAAATGGATAGCTGTGATCAGCCGAAGTCTTGAGTTCATGTTTTTGCCGCTGGAGAGACGATATTTAAACGATTATTTATATAAGTGTTTGAATATTCGACTAAAACTTTGCTAGAATGGCTTCCGAACGCTTATAACCTTGGAACACTTTTTATGAAAACAAAACTCATCTATCTTATCTTAAGTCTTTTTCTTATTTCTGCCTGCTCCGGGGCGGAAACGATGGTCAAGAAAAATTGGGCTAATAAAGAGAATACCCTCGTTTTGGTTGACCTGACTCCGAATGATTTGGCGTTGAAAGATTCGGGCCCGGCTCTAATGAATGCTTTGGAAGATTCATTATTGGCTCACACTAGTTTCGTCCTTTCTCCCGATGAGGGTCAGTATCAATTAAAATATAAAGTGCTTGAGTATGTTCAAGGAAGCCGGGGAATGCGCCTTGCTACCTTGGGTTTGATGGAGTCTGCCGATAGTAAGTTGTCCGTTAAGGTTGCTTTGTATAATAAAGGAAAATTGGTGGGTGGCTGGGCGGTTGAATCCTGGCTGAAAGATGGTGTTCGCACTGAAGATACTTTATTCAAGGAAGCGGCTGACGACATTGTCTCTCATCTGCGGGGCGGTTATTGATCGCGAGATAGCCTCATCAAAAGGGGAGAGCGTGGGTTGCACTTTATTGAGATTATTGTTTGTTAGATGCCATTGCGAATCTCTTTTATTCGAGTAGAAGTTTTTAAGAGCCTATAATATTTTCGACAAGCTTTTTCCTCCCTGTCCTTTGTCCTCATGCGCTATGTTTTTCTTTTGTCATTCCTGTTTCTATCGTCTTGCCAAGGACTGGCTGATCTCGGGGATATTCTTTCAAAAACGGACAATGGTTTATACCACAGTGTTCAAGAGGGGCAGACCCTTTATAGTATTGCTAAAGCCTACGGCAAAAACCCTGAATATCTGGCGCGACTGAATGGAATAGGAGACCCGAAGCGTTTGCAGGTTGGAACTCGCCTGTGGATTCCAGGGGCGCACCGCGTGTTGACGGTTCCTGTGCCGGGAGAGACTCGGTCGGCTCAAGCAAAAAAGTCGCCGTCGGCACAAAAAGAAAATAAGGGCGAAGGGAGTCCTCCCGCTGCAAGGCCGAAAAAATCTTTTTTAATTTGGCCTGTCAAAGGTGTGTTGACCTCGGGTTTTGGAAAGAGAAATGGCAGGGCGCATGATGGCATTGATATAGGGGCAGCAAAGGGAACGCTTATCGTTTCGGCCGCAAGGGGTCAGGTTGTGTTCAGCGGCTGGGGGCCAACGGGGTATGGGCGAATGGTAATCGTCAAGCATGAATCGAAATTAACAACTTTGTACGCTCATAATAATAAAAATCTGGTTAAAGAAGGAGAGCGTGTTGTGCAAGGGCAACGTATCGCTCTGGTCGGTAGCACGGGACGTTCCACGGGACCGCATTTACATTTTGAGGTGAGAGAGAAAACCCGTCCTAAAAATCCCTTGCATTATCTGCCGACAAAAAAATAGACACACAGATAAGTCCCAATTAAAATTCAACGAACTTGATCATCGAAAAGGAAAATTATGGAATCCATTAAAAACGCTATTCGAGATATCCCGGACTTTCCCAAGAAGGGGATTATTTTTAAGGACATCGCGCCTCTTCTGGCAAACAGTGAGACTCTGAAAGAAACGGTAGATATTTTCAGAGATCGTTATGCAGACAAGGGAATCCAATCAGTGGTGGGAGTGGAGTCACGGGGGTTTATCTTTGGAACCGCGCTCGCTTACGCCTTAGGTGCGGGATTTGTTATGGTTCGAAAACCGGGAAAACTTCCCTACAAAACCTTCCAAAAAACCTACAGCCTCGAATACGGTGAAGATACGATTCAGATGCATCAAGATGCAATTGTAGCGGGCCAGCGTATTGTTCTGGTCGACGATTTGTTGGCGACTGGGGGAACGATGGCGGCAACTCTGGATTTGATTAAGGAAAACTTTAAGGCTGACATTGTTGAAGCGGCATTTGTTATAGAACTGGATTTCTTGCATGGACGTGACAAATTCAAGGATACTCCGGTCCACTCCTTGATACATTATTAATGGTATAATTCTGTTGTGAATAGAGTATTTCGATAGCACCCTGCCATTGCATTTGAATGTTTGGTGTGAGGTCTCTTCTTCTATGGAAGGGGAGGTTTTAGCAATAGGCTTGCCAATTTTTCAGAAATTTCAGGTGTGAGTTGAATGTATAGATGGCCTTTTCTGAAAATAAAAATCTTGTGTTAACGGAAAATTTTCGCCAAAATGGTTTTATGAACTGGTTGACTAGAGATCAAATCCATTATCTCATTCTAAAAACCCATTCGCTCACGGGTTTGGTTCCCGTTGGCGCGTTTCTGGTTTTACACCTTTTCATCAATTCTCTGCGCACTGTAGGTGTTTGGCAGTACCAGTTGAGCATCGATCTCATCAACAATCTTCCATTTCTTATTTGGATAGAGATCGGGTTCATTTACCTTCCTTTGTTATTTCATTCCGTCGTTGGATTTTATATTTATAAGACAGGCACGCGAAATGTTGCTATTTATCGCTATCCGCGCAATGGGCTTTATACCCTGCAACGTATTTCGGGCGCGTTTGTGTTCGTATTCCTTTTGTACCACTTGGGAACGACTGTTGTGCCCAAGCTGTTCAATGGAAAAGAGCATTTTGAAGCGGCTCCTTATTTGATTGGAATTATGAATACGGAGTTTGAATCCTGGTTCGTTCGTTTGTTTTATCTGATGGGCATTGCGGCCGCATCGTTTCATTTTTCGAATGGACTTTGGGGGTTTTGCATGTCTTGGGGAATCATCGTTGGGCGAACTGCTCAACGGAATGCGAGTGTATTATTCATACTGTTTGGATTTGTTTTGATGTTTATGGGTTTTGCTACAGTCGCCGAGTTTTCTCTCAATCCGATAGACGTGCGTCCCACAATTCCTGGCAGTATGTAGGGAGACAGTATTTTTTAAGCAGGCGATCAGCGATCCTATTTCGATAGAGAGCCCTCATGGTGCAACGCAGAAAAAAGGTAATTATAATTGGCGGCGGGTTGGCAGGCTTGTCAGCCGCGATGAAACTATGCGAGAGAAACGCAGACGTTGTTATCGTGTCGTTTCAGAACCTCAAACGATCTCACTCTGTTTGTGCACAGGGTGGCATCAACGCCGCTGTTGACGCCAAAAATGAAGGCGACACCCCCGAAAAACATTTTTACGACACCATCAAGGGTGGCGATTTTCTCGCACATCAACCTCTCGTGCGGGATATGTGCCATCAAGCTCCGGCTATCATCCATTTGCTCGATCGCATTGGCGTTGCCTTCAACCGCAATGAAGAAGGCCGTCTGGCATTCCGAAGGTTTGGCGGCACGCTTTATTCGCGTACTGCATTTGCAGGTGCTACCACTGGTCAGCAATTGGTTTATTCTCTGGATGAACAAGTCCGTCGTTACGAACACGATGGCATGGTGGAGCGATTGGAATGGCATGAATACCTCTCCGCAGTGATTGATGATCAGGGTGTTTGTCGTGGCGCGGTGTTGCAGGATCTGAGAACGAATAAGATATTCACCGTAAAAGGCGATGTTGTGATTCTTGCTACAGGTGGACCCGGGCAAGTGTATGTCCGTTCGACCAATTCCGTTGTCAATACAGGTGCGGCGGCTACGACTGCTTATTTGCAAGGTGCCAAATACGGTAACGGAGAGTTCATCCAAATTCACCCTACGGCGATACCTGGCCAGGACAAACTGCGTCTCATGAGCGAGTCGGCCCGCGGTGAGGGAGGGCGCGTTTGGGTTCCCCGCAAGGCGGGTGACACACGCAATCCGTTAAAAATTCCAGAAGCTGAGCGTTATTATTTCCTGGAAGAAAATTATCCTCTTTATGGGAATCTCGTTCCCCGCGATGTTGCTTCTCGCGAAATTTATGAGATCGTCTACAATAAATCTATGGGCGTTGGCGGGGAGCCAATGGTCTATCTGGATTTGACGCATAAATCGGAAGAATACTTGCAGGATCGTTTGGGTGGCATCCTCGACATATATAGAAAGTTCACCGGCGACGATCCCAAGAAAATTCCCATGCGTATTTTTCCGGCGGTGCATTATTCAATGGGAGGACTTTGGACCGATTACGAGCGCGACAGTGCGGGTTTTATCGACCATGGTTCGCCGCGCAATCAGAGCACTTCCATTCCCGGGCTTTACGCGGCAGGCGAGGCAGATTATCAATATCACGGTGCCAATCGTCTGGGTGCGAACTCTCTGCTCAGTTGTATCTATACGGGATTGATGATGTCTCGCGCTGTTATCAACTTTTCAGACAACCTCAATAAATCTTATGAGGATGTGCCCAGCACGGTTTTCGAGCAAGCTGAGTCTCAATGGGTCAGCCGATTTAAAGAGATAAAGCAGATGGACGGCTCGGAAAATCCCTATCAATTGCATAAGGACTTGGGGGATGTGATGATGGCGGGTGCTCTCATCGTGCGTGACAATAGCACGCTAGAGAAAACCGTCGCCTCGGTCAAGGACATTGAAACGAGGTTTAAAGATGTCAAATGCGTCGATACAAATAATTGGGCGAATCCCGTACCCAGTTTCATCAATCAGCTTCACTGCATGATCGAGTTGTCAAAGATCATCACCAAAGGGGCATTGTTGCGCGACGAATTTCGCGGAGCGCACTACAAGCCCGAGTTCGACCTCCAACAACCGAAAAATTTTGATCCTTACGAATATATCGATTATCTGGAACGCAAAAAAAATGGTGAAGAGGTTTCAATATATCCAGAAGGCCATTTAGAGTATATGGAGCGCTTCGAAGCAAACAACAAGAAGTGGTTGAAGTCGACCATCGCCGAATACAAAGACAACGAGCCGGCAATCAGTTACGAAGATATTGATACTTCCATACTGACGCCCCGACCCAGAAAATACGATTGAGGTAGATTATGAATGCTCGCAAATCCGTACGTCTGACAGTGAAAAGGCAAAGTGCGCCCGCTGCCGAGCCTTATTGGGAGAGTTTTGATATTCCCTGGAAGCCTCGCGCCAATATCATTTCCTGTTTGCAAGACATTCAGTGTCGTCCCGTGACGGCTGAAGGTAAAGATGTCAATCCGATTGCCTGGGATTGTAATTGTCTCGAAGAGGTTTGTGGTTCCTGCACCATGGTCATCAACGGTAAAGTCCGGCAAGCTTGTACCGCATTGATCGATCAGCTTGAGCTTCCAATTTATCTTGAACCGATGACCAAATTTCCTACGCAAAGAGATTTGCAGGTGGATCGTAGCAGAATATTTGAGAACTTGAAGAAGGTCAAAGCTTGGGTGCCTATTGATGGGAGCCACGATCAAGGCGAAGGGCCTGTTATTTCCGACCAAACACGCGCTCAGCGCTATGTTCTTTCGGAATGTATGTCTTGCGGATGCTGTTTGGAAGCCTGTCCGCAATTTTCACTCGATAACAAATTCATGGGTGCCGCAACTTTTAGTCAGGTCAGACTGTTCAATCTTCATCCTACCGGAGCCATGCATACCGAAGAACGGCTGGAGGCAGTCATGGGGGAAGGTGGCATCACGGATTGTGGAAACGCTCAGGTTTGTGTCGAAGTTTGCCCCAAAAACATCCCCTTGACAGAATCTATAGCCGATATTGGCAGGCAAACGACCCTTCAGACGATAAAGAATATTTTCCAAAAATAAGAAAGCAGGAATTTTATTTGATTGCCACTAGGGTTTTGCTATCATGAGCCTTGGGTGTCACCCCGTGGGGCTTGCAGTCTCTTAGTGGTGGAAACGATTTTTACGCTCATCCCAATAAAATATCTGGGCTGTACCTGCGTTTCAAACGATCAGGGAACGTTAGACTCCAGTCTGTCAATCACCGTTGGTTTATTCCTTATATAAAGGGTTTGGTTATGAAAGTATCTCTCGCCAGTGCAATGGGCACTTGTTTTGGAGTGCAAGATGCCATCAATTTGGCAATGAGCCCCGAGTTCAGCTCAGACTTGACCATTGTGGGTCAGTTGGTTCACAATTCACAAGTCAATAAATCCTTGAAGGAAAAAGGCGTTTCTCTGGTCAAGGGAATAGAAGAGATGGCTGATATCAAAACCAAGAAAGTGATGATAACAGCTCATGGAGCGGCCGAAAAAACCAAGCAAAAACTTTACGATGCCGGTTTTATTGTCTACGACGCAAGTTGTCCTTTAGTAATGCGAGTACACAATACGATCAAATCCATGGTCGCAAAGAATTATTTTCCTGTCGTCATCGGTCAGCAAGACCATGTCGAAGTACGAGGTATTGTCGGCGATTTAGAAGAATTTCTTGTTGTCAGTCAAGATGCCGATTTAGAAAAAATCCGTCAGTCTGGGAAGAGAAAGCTGGGCATCGTCAGCCAGACAACATTGCAGGTCGAAAAAATAGAAGCTCTGGTTGGAAAAATCCGAGCAATGGATTGTGTCGATGAAGTCTCATTCGTCAATACCATTTGCCAGCCTACCCGAGATCGCCAGATTGCTGTTCACGACTTGGCAGAACAGGTTGATCTTATGATTGTTGTTGGCGGTTACAATTCATCCAACACCAAGAAATTGGTTCAGGTCTGTGACGAAAAAAACATTGAATCGCACCATATAGAATCCCATTCAGAGTTGCAGAAAGCCTGGTTCTTCGATAAAAAGCATGTGGGTATTACCGCAGGCACCAGCACCCCAGAGTACGTTATCAACCAGGTTCATGCGGAAATTCTAGTGATTGCCAAAGACATGAGCATCGAAGTGGAATCCAAACCGGTTTCCAACTAAAGAACGATTTGCAAATGGACGATTGGCATTATTGTGTTTCGACGCTCCCCAAGGTATCCCGTACCTTTGCTTTGAATATTTCTGTCCTTAAGGGCGATTTGCACCGCAGTATTTTGGTTGCCTACCTGTTTTGTCGAACTGTAGATACCGTAGAAGACGCCGCCAAGCTCGACCCCCAATTAAAAATCAATTTACTGACCGAATTTATTCCCCTTCTTCAGTCCAAGGCCGATCGCTCGGCGCAATTAGAGAAGTGGATTAAAGATTGTTCTGTAGTGGATGGTTCTGACAACGACTTGGACCTGCTTAAAAATATTGACCGAGTCTTTCGAGTGTTCGACACACTTGCTCCTTCGTATCAAAAGCCCATCATCGACTCTGTAACCAAGATGGCTCTGGGCATGGCGTATTTCCAGAGAAAGTTCAAGTCCGAGGGTTTGACCCCACTTGAAAACGAACAGGAGTTGGAAGAATATTGCTATTTTGTCGCCGGTGTTGTTGGTGAAATGTTGTGTGAATTGAAGATTGCCTGCCTCCCCAACTTGTCTGACCGCAATAAAGAAATAATGAGAAATTGTGCGGTTTCCTTTGGGTTGGGACTGCAGATGACAAACATCTCGAAAGACGTTATCGTCGATCAAAGCCGCGGTTGGTCTTATATCCCTAAAAGCTACATTGAACAGGTTGGAATGACTTTGGAGGAATTCCAATCGGGCACCCGACCAGAAAAAAATCTGGAAGTTATTGAAAAAATTCTACTCAAAACGACAGGCCATTTGCGCGATGCTCTGAAATACACATTAGCGATTCCAAGAACGGAGATCCGCTTGCGGTTGTTCTGTATTTGGCCGCTTTGGATGGCTGTCGAAACCGTAGCAACCTTGCACAATAACAAAAATCTTCTTTCCTCTGATGCTCCTGTTAAAATATCGCGTAAGACAGTTAGGAGAATATTGCGTCGAACTCCATTGATTGCATTTTCAAATTTTCTTTTGCAGCAATCATTTGATGACATTCTCAAAGCACCCGAGCTGGTTCATCCCCCGGAGTTTCAACGAGAGGGTTTAAAAGCACGTTTAGAAGAACTTCAACTCACCCCATCCATAGAGGCTGAATAAATGACTAAAGCTGACGATCGCTTTAAAGATAACGGAGATGGTTCCGTAATAGATACCGTCAGTGGCTTGAGCTGGGCAAAAGAAGATTCCTGGCAAATCGATGTCAAATGGTTCACTTGGGATGAGGCCGCAGAATACGCCAAACATATGAATTATATTCGGCTTGGAGGGTTTCAGGATTGGCGGCTTCCCTACGTAGAAGAAGCGAGAACATTGTACTCTACTGATTGGGAAAATTTTGATAAGTATGACACCACTATTAATTTAGCTCCTATTTTTCCTAAAGGGTGTCTCCCTACCATCTGGTTGAAAGATGATGGCGGCGGTCACGATGGAATCATTTTTGATTTTCGTAATGGAGAATCCCGTCC
>JAJDBG010000052.1 GCA_029261475.1 Nitrospinaceae bacterium | reverse complement strand
CAGGGATAAATCAGCCAATCTTCACAACGGGCGGCCATTTCCCACTCGAGTTCTGTGGGCAAACGTTTCCCCGCCCACTAGCAATAATCAAGTGCGTCAAACCAATTGACGTAGACGACAGGATGATTTTCCTTCCCCTTGGGGATTTCCCCTTTGGGCCAGTGGTAGGGTTTCTCTCGGCTGGTTGCTTCTGCGAAAATTTTATAATCGCTATTGGTGATCTCGTACAGATCAATATAGAATGCCTTGGTCTGCGCTATATGCTCGGGGCCTTCGTCGTCCCATCGCTCGTTCGACCCCATGATGAATTCTCCGGCGGGTATGAATGCCATGTTCTCCACTGCGGGGTCATCGCTCGATTTTTGAGGAACGGGTGCTTTTTTAGCTTTGAGTTTTGGGTGCGCGGGTTCTCCCTTTATGGCGATTTTACGCAGAAGCGGATTTTTGAATGGGCTGGAATGAGCCGTTTTGGGAACGCCCAAATGGCAGGACATGCATTGCGGGCGTTCTAATTTATCTTGTTTTGCTTGTATTATCTTTTCTGGATCGTGACAGCTGCTTGCGCATTTTTTAGCACCGCTTTCGGCAAGCATATTTTCATAGGCCAGGGCTTTGCCTGTGTCAATGAAGCACAGAGCAAGGGCGAGGACAAAAGCGGTTGGTTTGAAAAGATGAAAATAGCGCAAGGGAAACTCGATGAAAAGTGTTCGATTCTTTATGTATTCTATTATTACTCAACTCGTGACTCAGGGTAACGGATGCCGAATATTGAGTCAAAGCGAAATATTATATTTGATGATTCCTTGCCTTTTAAATTTTGCCAATAATATCGAACGGAATGGAATGCGTGATTATCCAATGCAGGGATTGAGGTCATGATGGAATGGCGACTCATTTGCGACGGTCCCTTGTCTGGCCCTGTCAACATGGCAACCGATTGCGCTCTTTTGCAGGCCTGCAACGAGGGCCATTCGGGTCCCACGCTCCGGCTTTACGGTTGGTCGGAAATGGCGGTGACTCTGGGTTACGCTCAGGAAGCAAAAGGCCAGATCAATAGTGAGTTGTGTGATCGACTCAATATCCCTGTCAGTCGTCGTCCGACCGGTGGCCGGGCGGTGGTGCATCAGAACGAATTGACTTACAGCCTCACCGTGCCCATCCCGCACGCGCAGTTCCCTTCCAATTTGAAAGGGGCTTATTCTGCCGTTTCCAGAGCGGTTGAAAATTCATTGTGCCACTTGGGAGTAGAAACACCCGCTTTGGAGTCACAGGGCGCAGCGCGACAGGGAAATAAGGGCGAGGGGAAATTTCGTTCCCCTGCTTGCTTCGCTCATTTGAACGGGCATGAAGTTTCTATTCATGGGAAGAAGCTGACAGGGGGCGCACAACGCCGATTGAAAGGAGCCTTTTTACAGCAAGGTTCGGTCTTGCTGGATTGTGATAGAAAGTTTATCAACTCACTGTTTGAGTTTCCTGATATCAAAGCGAGAGAAAAGAACCTTTCGATTTTGATGGATCAAACCATCAGTCTGAATGAATTATCGGACGATATAATTTCTCTGGAAGATGCTTCTCAGGCATTTGAAAAAGGTTTTATGGAAAGCTTTCCCGGTCGTTGGAAAATAAATGGTTTGACCCGATTGGAAGAGAGTCTGCGCGATGTTATTCTGAATGACGCAAAAAAATAATTCTGCTAAATTTGCATGGAAAGAGCTTCTCGTTTGGCGGTTCGCCTGTGTTACCATAAGGTTTTAAGTGATAGCTTGATTTTATGAATTTGTTATTAAAAAGGCCTTTGGCTTTTCAAAATATGAAGGAGAGAGCGACTTGATAAAGTTCTCTGATGATTTGTCTATTCACCTGATAAAAAAACTGGATTTTCATGTTTCCTAGAAGGGTGGTCATTACAGGCTTAGGTGCCATGAGCCCCAATGGAAACGGAGTCAAAGATTTCTGGCGCAATACTTGCGATGGGAAAAGTGGCATCGACAAGATCCATTCCTTTGATCCCGGCGATCTGTCCTGCCAAATCGCGGGGGAGGTCAAAGACTTTGATCCGGGTGTGTTGTATTCGCGTGGCGACCTCAATAAATTGCCGCGAGCCGTCCCTTTGGCGGTTGCTTCAGCGACCGAGGCACTGGCAGATTCGGGCATCGACCTCAGTCAATTCAGTGACGAAGATTTTGAAAGTCTGGGAGTGCTTATCGGGAGCGGTGGCGCGGGTTTTGATTTTTCCGAGAAACAATTTGAAATCTATTTCTCGGGAAGCAAAAATAAAATCAGCCCCTATGCGATTTCAAACTCACTGGTGGGCATGCTCTCCAGCGAGCTTTCGATGTATTTTGGATTGATGGGCCGAAGCCATGTGATGGCCAATGGATGTGCAAGCTCGACCGATGCAATGGGCTATGCCTTCAACACGATCCGTTTCGGGCTAGAGGATTGGTTTTTGTCGGGCGGTGTAGAAGCTTGCGTGACACCTGCGATGATGTGCGGGTTTCAGAGGATGAAGGTCAACCCCATTCACTTCAATGACGACCCGACGCGAGGCTCACGTCCCTTCAATAAGGATCGGGAAGGTTTTGTACTCGCCGAAGGTAGCTGGATGCTGGTTCTCGAAGAGTTGGAGCACGCGAAAAAAAGAGGTGCCACGATCTATGCAGAAATTCTTGGCTACGGCTCGAGCTGTGATGCTTATCATCGAGTCGCGATCATGCCCGACGGAAAACAATCGACACGCGCCCTCACTCTGGCGATGAAGGATGCCCAGGTCGATAAGGCCGACGTTCAATACATCAACCTGCACGGCACCTCAACGGAATTGAACGACCGGATAGAAACGCTGGCTGTGAAAAAAGCTTTCGGTAACCGAAAAATACCCGCCAGCTCCACCAAGTCGATGGTCGGGCATCCGCAAGGGGCTTCGGGGGCATTGGGAGTGATGGTCACGGCTCTGACTCTTAAAAACGGCTACATGACTCCGACCATCAATCAGGAAAATCCAGATCCAGAATGCGATATGGACTATATTGCCAATGAGGGCCGCTCGGCAAAAGTCGATATCGCTATCAGCAATTGTATTTCGTTCGGCTCAAAAAACTCGGCATTGGTTTTGAAAAAATGGGCCGACTGAGTCCATAAATACCGTGCCTTTCCCAAGCGGACACAAGTTATGAAAACTAAAAAATCATTCTTCAGCCTTTTTTTAATGCTCATGCTATCAGCCTGTGGAGGGCCTCTGGTGGCCGTCGATGTCACAGTGGTGGATCAAAAAACCGCACTCGAAAATCAGATTTTGGGCAGTTACGAAGAAATCGGAAACGACATGGCACTTCTGGCATCCGTTCGTTCAGTGGATGAAACGGGCGCATTGAAAACAGTTGCCGAAATTCCCAAAGGCAAGAAAGCCGCAATTCGTGCGAGGCAAAGACAGGAGTTCAATAATGATGACATTCAGGCATTCAAAAAAGAATCCTGCGCAGGTGAAGGGGCCGATGGACTGCTCGCTTTTCTGGCCATCCAATGTACGAAAAAGAAGGACGAGCGTTTTGTAGAGTTCGCCCAGGCTATCATAAAAGAAGAAAACAAGAGCCGACTCGTTATTCTGAAACGGATCATCGACACGAATGAAAATTTTGCAAAAGACGATATGCCCAAAGTCCAAAAAATCTTCGCCGGACTCAATCGTGACAAAGCACTTCCCGGTGAATGGATAGAGGCAGAAAACGGCGAATGGCAAATAAAAAAATAACCGGCGAGCCGTCGGGGCTAATGGGTGTAGGTTTTTAATCACTCGACGTGAGTCGATCTCAATCGCCTAACCCTGCTGACTTCGGTTTTCATAACTTCCTCCTTGTGTATAAATGAGGTTTTCCCCTAAAACACTCCCCATCCCCGCGATCCTGTTTCTTTTCTTTTTTTCGTTGTACTTGCTCACCGCTCAGGGTTCTATTCAAAGCTCGGATGGCAAGACCATGTTCCTGTTGACGCAAAGTCTTGCGGAGTACCAGAGTGTCAGTTTCTCCGAGCATGTCGCTGGGCCTTTTGCAGAAAAATATTACTCGAAATACGGTCTGGGGATGAGTGTGCTGGTTCTGCCGCTCTATTTTTTAGGCAAGGGTCTCGGCTGGATACTGGGAATCGATCCTGTCTTCGCAACCCGTTTTTCGGTGAGTCTTTTCAATGTGATTGTGACGCCGACAACTTGCGTCCTCATCTACTTTTTTGCTATGCGACGCTTGTTTTTTTCCAGCCACGTGGCTTGCTGGCTCAGTCTTGGCTTTGGTCTGGGAACCATTGCATGGCCCTACTCCGAAGTATTTATGAGCGAGCCCGCGACGGCTCTTTTCCTGCTGGCTTCGGCTTATTGTTTGACGGGTGATCGTGAGTCATTCGGTCGCCTGACCGTTTGGGCGGGCATTTTTTTTGGCCTGGCTTTGTCTCTACGATCTGCATCGGCGATTGCTCTTCCGGGATTTTTTGTTTATGCCTGCTGGACAGGGGTGGTTCGCAAGGGTTGGATGGCGCGGTTACGCGAAGGCATTTATTTTCTGATGCCCGTGGTCTGTTTTGGCTTAGGATTGCTGTATTATAATTACGCGCGTTTTGGCGATGCTTTTGAAACGGGATACGAAAGCGGACTGGTCCCGCATTTCTGGACGGGTTTTCTGGGGATGTTGTTTTCGCCAGGCAAGTCGGTTTTTCTATACAATCCGATTTTGCTCATAGCTTGTTTTGGAGTCCCTGCACTTTTCCGCAAGCGTCCGCAGATGGCGTTTTTGCTTGCCTGGATTGTTCTGTCTCATATGATGTTGTTCTCATTCTGGCACAGTTGGTTTGGCGGGATGAGCTGGGGGCCAAGATTGTTGCTGGCGGTTTTCCCCTTCTGGATTTTGCCTCTCGGTTATTTGGCGAAAGTCTGGACCCGAGTATTTTTCAAGCGTGCTATTGCTGTTGTGGTCATTGCCGGGGCGTTGATTCAGGTTCCGGCGGTATCTGTCAACATGGCGCGATTTTATTATCAATTGCAAACGCAGTACACAAAACCAGAAACCTTGTTGTTGTACGATGTTGCCCACTCACCACTGATTGGGCAGTGGCGTCAATTGGCTGAAGTTTTGCGCGGGATGGGTGACTCCGCAACCATGCAGAAACGCACGGAAATGGCTTTGCAGGGAACCCGCTTTGCGGGTCGCAATGTGGGCGAGGCACTGCAGTGGGGTTTGGCAGTGAACGCCCCCAATTTCTGGTGGTATTATTTGAAACGCTTTGGTTATCCGATGGTGTTGTTTGCTGGGCCACCCATTGTCTTATTGTGTTTGACCCTGTTTTGCGGGTATAAATTAGGAAAGCATTTGAAGGATGAGCCTCATCCTTCCTCGTCATTTTAATAGGATTGGAAAATAATATGCAAAACGAATGGAAAGATGCCGATGCAAAAGCGGCAATCAAAGAATATAAAGATTGTTCGGAAGACGTTGCCCTGCGCGTTTATACCTCGCGCCTTATCGGTAAAAATCCCGCTTTAGTCCTGCATGGCGGCGGCAACACATCCGTAAAATCGGTAGCGACCAACAAGGTCGGTGAAAAAGTCAATACGCTGTATGTTAAAGGGAGTGGATGGGATCTCGATACCCTTCTCCCTCCCGGCTTGCCCGGAGTGACGCTCGATCATTTGATCAAATTGCGGAACCTGGATTCCTTGAGCGACGAGGACATGGTCAACGAACAAAGAACTCATCTGCTGGACGCGTCTTCTCCCAATCCATCGGTCGAAACTTTATTGCACGCTTTCCTGCCACATAAGTTCATCGACCATTCGCATGCCGACTCTTCATTGGTATTGGCGAACCAGCCCAATGCAGAAGAACTGTGTAAAGAAATTTACGGTGACACGATTGGAGTCGTTCCCTACATCATGCCGGGTTTTGATCTGGCAAAAGCCTCCGCAGAGATCTATGAGAAGGACCCCAAAGTTAAAGGCCTGTTGCTAGTCAATCATGGTTTGTTCACCTTTGGAGATACCGCGAAAGAAAGTTACGACCGTCATATCGAGGCCGTGACCCAGGCAGAGGAATACATCGCCAGCAAGCCGCTGAAAGCGTTCACTCCATTGCAAAACGCTACAAATCTGAGCCCGAATGAAATCCTGCAATCCATTGGCCCCAAGTTAAGAGGCCTGTTTGAAGAACGTTCAGGCACGTCCTGGCTCGTTCATTATCGCGAGGATGAAGTCCTGCGCGAATTTGCATCCAGCGAAGAATGCGCGACATGGTCGCAGATCGGAACCGTCACACCCGATCACGTGATCCGCACAAAACAGAAACCTCTTCTCCTGAATTTGCAAAGCCTGGGCGATCCCGAAGCCTTGCGCGCCGAAATAGAAGATGCTCTGGATCATTACATGGACGCTTACCATGTCTACTTCGAAGGCAACAAACAAGCAAAGGAAGTGGAGAAAAAAGAACTCGACCGCTTGCCACGTGTGATTCTGGTTGCAGGACTGGGCCTGTTGACGATTGGCAAAACCGCAAAGGAAACGAAAATTTCCGCAGATATTTATCAGCACGCTCTCGACGTGATTCGCAAATCCTTCAGCATCGGCGATTTCAAACCCCTCGGCGATGGCGATTTGTTCGATATGGAGTATTGGTCACTGGAGCAAGCCAAGCTGGGAAAAAGCAAGCCCGCACGGCTTCAGGGAAAAGTGGCTTATGTCACCGGCGCGGCCAGTGGCATCGGCTATGCAACCGCACGACTCTTCGCGGCCCATGGCGCGAATCTTTTCTTGAGCGATTTGGACAGCGATAAACTGGAGAGCGTTGCCGAGACTATCAGAAAAGAAAGCAAGGTCAGCGTCGCTTGCAGGGCCATCAACGTGACAGACGAGGAAGCGGTGCGCGAATCGTTTTTAGAAGTCATGCGGCTCTATGGCGGACTCGATATCTTGATTTCCAATGCCGGTAACGCCATGCAAGGTTCCATGTCCGATATCGATTCAGACCTGTTGCGTAAAAGTTTTGAATTGAACTTTTTCGCCCATCAAACCATGGCCTCCGAATCCGTTCGACTGTTTCGCCGCCAGAAAACCGGAGGCGTTCTACTGTTCAACGCATCCAAGGCCGCCTTCAATCCGGGCAAGAATTTCGGACCCTACGCACTTCCCAAAGCCGCCGTCATGGCATTGATGAAACAGTACGCTCTCGATTACGGAAGCGAAGGCGTGCGCTCCAATGCCATCAACGCCGACCGCATACGCACAGGAATTTTCACAGAAGAAGTGATCGCCAAACGGGCCGCCGCACGCAACCTTTCCGCCGACGAGTACTTTCGCAACAACCTGTTGGAAAGCGAAGTGTACGATACCGACGTCGCGCAAGGCTTCCTGAGCTTGGCACTCGCAGAGAAGACAACGGGAAGCGTCCTCACCGTAGACGGAGGCAACATAGCCGCCAGCCCGCGCTGACCGCCGGGCAACGCCCGGTGGAAATAGAACTGATTGCGACGATTCTGGACTCGTATTGTAATTACAAATCGTATGGCCCTTTCTCCCTTTGAGGAGGAGGGCCTTATTTGTAAACAATAAGTGTCTGTATTTCTTGCTGTGTATTGTTATAACGTTTTACACATATTTTTAGCCAATCCTTTTGAGCGATAGCGAAGAATTTCTGCTAGCCCCGCTTGATTCCCCTGTATAGTTCCAGGTATTTTTCGGCGACAGCGTCCCAGCAGTATTGTTCTTCTACGAGGTGTCTGCCGTTTTCTGCGAGTTTTTGTCTTAGCTCGGGGTTTTTGCATAGGGCGATGATTTTTTCAGCCAGTGCCTGTGAATTTTTTTGCGGGACGGTCAATCCGGTTTCACCCTCCTTTATCATATCGACGATGCCTCCGACTTCGCTGGCGACGACTGCGGTCTTGGAGGCGAGGGCTTCTAGAAACACCACGCCTTGCCCTTCGGTGTCGCCGCTTTCGGCGATGATGGAGGGTCCGATGAACACATCGGCTGTGGCATAGTACCGCGCCAGTCCTTCTCCCGATTTTGAGCCGGGGAAGATGACTTTTCCTTGCAGACCGAGTTCCTGTACCTGACGTTTGAGTGCGCCCTCTTCGGGACCGAATCCTACCAGAACCAGACGCGCTGATGGTTCTTCTGCCAAAACTTTAGGCAAGGCTTCGATGAGGTAACGGAAGCCTTTTTTCTCTGCAAAACGTCCCACGCCCAAGAGCAAAAGACCTTCAATGCCAAGCTCAGTTTTTAATTGCGGGTCATAGCGTTCTGAGCAGAAAATCGTTTCATCGACTCCGTTGGGGATGTAGGGGTAGGAGCCGTCGGGATAAATGGTTTCCAATGTTTCTTTAACGGAGTGGCTATTCACTGCGCACGCTTTTGCGCGTGACAGGGCAAAGCGTTTGATGGCACGGGCAATGGGGTTTTTCGGGAAGGCATAAACGTCGCCGCCGAGGGCGGTCAGAATAAATGGAATGCCGGTCACTGCGTTTAGCAGGGAAACAAAAAACCCCTGCGGCACGATCCAATGGCAGTGAATGAAATTGATCTTGTGTTTGCGACAGGTGCGCCACAAATGATAAGCCTGCGCGAGCAGGAAGCCGGGCAATTGTTTTTTGGCATTGGGGTTGGTTTTCAGCTTGGGGAGAATGCCGCCTTCGTAACAAAGCACCTGCTCGGATTTTGGGTAAGCGTAGGGATAGCGGATGATGCGCACTCCCTCCAGTGTTTCGTATTCCTCCGCGTCGGGAGCGTGTGGGACCAAAGCATACAACGAAACTTTTTTTGCGAGCCGTTTAGTCAGGTCAAAAACAAAGCGTGGTTCGGCATCGCCCTCCCAGCGTGGGAAAGTGGTGGCGACGACGAGAACCCGCAATTCATTTTCAGAGTCAGTCATTGAGAACCCGGGCTTACTGTGAATCGTCTCTTCCAGAATCCATGTCTCTTTTTTTTACGCGGATCTGAATGTCTTCAAGGAGTTGTCGGTTGATGGCAATCAAATCGGCGACGATGCCCATCATGATGATTTGGAATCCGACGATGAGAAGGATGGCGGAGAGGATGAGCGATTGGATATGGCCTTCTGTCATGCCTTGAAAAAAGAAATACAGGTAACGACAGCCGATGGCAAAACCCATCATAAATGTAACTCCCCCGGCGATAGCGAAAACTTTGAGGGGTTTGTACATCGAATAAATTTTGATGATGGTCACTAAGGTGCGTTTCAAATAGGAAGAGATACTGGGAAACAAACGCGACTCGCGTAATTTTTCGTTGACGCGGATATCTACATATTCCATCGCGAGATTGTGGTTCCCGGCACTGATGAGTGTTTCCACCGTGTAGGTGAAATCGGAAACGACATTGACCTGCATCGCCGCTGAACGAGACCAGGCTCGGAAACCGCAAGTGGCATCGGGAACCTTGGTTCCGGAAATTTGTCGAACGAACCAACTGCCGCATTTTTGTAGGAAAATTTTCCAGGGCGAAAAATGTTTGATCGTCTCGACACGCCGATTGCCGATGACCATGTCGGCACGTTTTTCCAGAATGGGCTGTATCAGTTTGGGAATATCATTGGCGTTGTATTGATTGTCGGCATCGGTGTTCACGATGATGTCCGCTCCCAGTTCCAATGCCCTGTTCAGTCCTGCCAGAAAAGCTTTGGCCAAGCCTTTGTTCGATCCCAGGGATAGAATGTGATCGACCTTGTGCTCCCGGGCAACCTCTACCGTGCGGTCGCTACTGCCATCGTCCACCACCAGAGTTTCTATGCTGTCGATGCCGTCGATTTTTTCAGGCAGTTCGCTCAGAGTCAGGGGAAGTGTATGTTCCTCGTTGAGGCAGGGGATTTGTATGATGAGCTTCACGGTTTCGGCTGGTTGAGGTCAATCAATTCGTAGATGCGTATTTTATCAAAACCTTTGGGCGAGCGATATCTGTGGAGCTGAATGTCATAGGAATTATTGGTGCGTATTTTCGGGGCAGGTAAGACCGATTGTTCATAGCGATGCGTGCTCAGAATTTGCTCCAGTACAGAGTCTTTGCCCTGCCCGTTATTTTCCGGGAACCAGCGGTCGCCACGTAACACAATCCATTTGGGAGGATTTGACGGGTTGAGCGAAGCATCGTCAATCATCTTCATTCCCGTATAGAAAGTGAGCGATTCAGGCTCATTGTCAATATAACATGAATCCCCGGCGGCTCCATGCGTTTCAAAAAAATGGAGGATGGCATCGAGTGGGCCTTGATAACGGTGCGCCAATTCGTAGCCATAATCGAATAAATGTGACTGCAGAGAAATCTCTCTCATGAATGTGCCGTGGACCGATTCGAGGCGGGGTCCGCTAAAGAGGTCGCGCGCGTTTTGCACGACCGGTTTAAAAATCCACAGCGGTCCAATATGAAGCAGATTGACGAGGACCAGAGTTGCGGCCGCCAAAGTCTGCGCCCTGGGTTTTCGCTCCAGCCCTTTTCCAAGGATCATCCCGAGCAGGAAGCACAAAAGCGGAATGCCTGCTGAGACATACTGTTGCATGGGAATGGAATGGACCGTCGCCGTCAAGTAGATACCTCCCAGACACAATAAAGGGAGTTGCAAAGTCTTCCAATGCGATCGCAATGGCTTGAACCAGAACAATGGGATCAGGATAAAAGGAAATACGGTATTATTGGTCTGAAACAGGTAGCCTGCAAGCCGGGTGAATGGAGACAGTGCGTTATTTTGAACGAGGATGCTGGCATTTTGGTAATACTCGGAAATGTTCGAAAATACCGGGATGAGGGAGATCAGCCAGGGAATGGTCAACGCGGAAACGACAAAAGCCGAAAAATAAACGCGCTTTATATTCTCCGCTAAAATGTCTTTTCGATTCAAATACAAATGGACCAAAGCCCCGAGTAAGACTCCAACGAATTCCACATACATGGATTGGAAATAAGCCAGACAAATCAGGATAAAAGCAAAAGGGTTCCAAGGCTTCTTTTCAAATAGCCGGAGGTACAGATAAAGTAAAAAAGGGGTGAGCAGTATAGGCAGGCCTACATAGCGGGCGGTGCGGAAATAAAGCAGAGCGGGGACAGAAGAAGCCAGTAAAAATCCCGAGTAAAAAGCAACCGATTGAGATCGCGTGGTGCGTAGCGCAAAATAATAAAGAGCGATGATGGATAAAATACCGCAAAGAGCAAAAGGCAGACGGGCCGAAAAAGTAGAAGTACCTAAAAACTCCATGAAACCCGCTTGCAGATAATAAGGAAGCCAGGTCCGGTAAACAAACAGCCCCTCGTAAACATCCGCATAGGGCATCGTAGAGTTTAGTCCGTCCGAGTGTTTGGGAACATTGTATTTCAGAATCGTCGTGCTGACAAAAGTGTCCGCCCCTTCATCTACCTGCAAAGCCGAGTCAGAAAGACCGGGCAGTATCAGTAGCGAAGAGTAAAGGATCAGGAAGAGCAGGGGATACTGGAATTTAAGAAAATTTTTCAACGTGGATGGAATTTTAGAGTGAGCCAACGCTTGTCTTCATTAAATTAAGTGACGAGTATACAGTCCTCTATAGTATATCGGTAAAATACAATTTTAGTTTATCTGAGCTTACATATAGGAACAAGCTGCATTAGGTTATGATGGAAGGATTGCGGGGTAGAAACTATAAATGAAGGGAAATCAGCTTTCCTGAGGCAATTTGCAAAGATACTCATGATAAAATGGTGCCTATCGTATTATTTATTTCAAAAATCAGATGGTAAAACCAATGACCCAAAAAATATTATTGACTGGAGCTTCTGGTGGACTGGGCCATCGCGTTTTACAGAAGTTGAGAGAAGTAGACGTTTTTAGCATTTGCGCTTTGGTCCATCGGCGACCACTGAAAGAAGGTATTTGCAAAACGATCCGTGCTGATTTGCTAGATCCGTCCTCTCTTCTTAAAGCCGTTGAGGGGTGTGATACCGTTTTGCACATGGCCGCTCTGACACATTCGAACAATGAGTTTGAATATTTCAGGGTCAACTTTGAAGGAACAGAAAATCTGATCACTGCCTGCCAGGCCAAAGGCGTGAGTCGGTTCATTTTTGTGAGCAGTCGCTCAGCGCAGGCCGACGGTGGTGCTTATGCGGTGAGCAAATTGAGGGCCGAAGAGGCAGTGAAGGCGTCGGGCTTGTCCTGGCTGATCCTTCAGCCCGGGGAATGCTATGGTCCTGGATTGAATGATCCCATCAATCGTTTGGCACAATCGGTCCAGCGTTGGCCCTTTATTCCCTGCATTAGTGATGAAAATTGCAAACTTTCGCCTATTTATGTAGAAGATGTGGTCGAAGCTATCGTGTCCGCTGTAAAATCGGACAGGGTTTCGCAAGAATCACTGGTTCTCGCCGGACCAGAGTCAATGACATTCGAGGAACTGGTCGATAGCTTATGTCTTCATTTCAAAGTAAACCGAAGAAAAATTTTCCTTTCCTTGGAAATTCTGTCTGTTTGGGCAAGTATTTCCTCTAGATTTGGGATAGGAACCCTGGTTCCAGACCAAATCCCTCGTTTGCTTTGCAAAAAACCGGAATATGACCCTTCTACAGAGGAAAAAATTGGTTTCTCCCCGAAAAATATAGAGCAAGGCTTGAAATTATTATTTCCCTAATCAAAACTTTTCCCTAAGTGATTGAAATAATATGTTTAATTAGCCTGGCCGGGCAAATCTCCTTAGGCTTTTATGATTTCAATGATCTGTAATTTAAAAGAATTTCTTTAAAAGCCTGCCTTTTTCATCCTTTTCATTCAGTTTTTAAAATTGTATGAAAAAGTGAAAAATAATTTGTAAAAAAAATAAGTATCGTGTTACCATCCATGATATAAAATACACCTGTTGCCGCCAGGCATACGTAATGGCTTATAAAACAGTCCGATGGTAGCTCCCCGCAAAAAAAAGCAAAGGGATCCTCTTTTCGGTTGACAGGCACCATGTAAAACCTTTAGAATCCAAAGTTTCCATTTCGCTGGGCTGGCATAGCTCAGTTGGTAGAGCAGCTGATTTGTAATCAGCAGGTCGGGGGTTCGAGTCCCTTTGCCAGCTCCAAATTCTTTTGTTTTGATGTGGAGTGGTTACAGGATTGAGCTGGTTGTGGTCTGTCGGTTTTTGATCGCCGTGTGATCTGTTGGAGAGTTGAGGGGAGTTTCCCGAGTGGCCAAAGGGGACAGACTGTAAATCTGTTGGTTCCGCCTTCGGAGGTTCGAATCCTCCACTCCCCATTCAGGCAATTTAACGGAATCGGGCGGGAATAGCTCAGTTGGCTAGAGCGTCAGCCTTCCAAGCTGAGGGTCGCGGGTTCGAGTCCCGTTTCCCGCTCCATCTTCATTTTTGTGGTGAAGATGCTCGGTGGTTTGAAATTTTCGGGTTGAAGGCGTGCGTGGCTTGGGCGGTTTTGAAGCGCTCGTTATAGAATTTGCCCACGTAGCTCAGTGGTGGAGCACTTCCTTGGTAAGGAAGAGGTCATCGGTTCAATCCCGATCGTGGGCTTAAGTTGAAAGCTGGTATTTTGCGTTGTCGGATTATGTGGCATTTATAGGCAGCGCAGTAACTTTTTGGTGTTCGGTGCAATGAGAGATATTATTCAGTTGGCGTGCGAAGAGTGTAAGCGGCGAAATTATTCTTCTACTAAGAATAAGAAGACGACGACGCATCGTTTAGAGATAAAGAAATATTGTCGTTTTTGTCGAAAGCATGTGCCTCATAAAGAAACAAAGTAGGGCGAAAGATCGACGCCGTTTTGCAGGCGGCGGGCTGGCGTTTGTTTTCTTTGGACGGTCGGCCTGGGGTCGCTGTTACTAGTTAAGGAAAACCAAGGCCAGTAGCTCTAATTGGTTAGAGCATCGGACTCCAAATCCGAGGGTTGTGGGTTCGAATCCCTCCTGGCCTGTGAATATAAGTGTTGAGAGAGGCGAATGATAAGTAAAGCGATTCAGTTTTTATCCGAAGTCAAAGTTGAAGTGAAGAAGGTCACTTGGCCTTCCAGACGGGAGGCTATGGGCGGCACCATGGTTGTTTTGGTGACGGTTTTTTTGATGGCCTTGTTTTTGGGACTTGTGGATTTGTTGTTATCCAAGATTATCCAAAGTCTTTTTTAACTGTTGTTGATACTGATTAAGTAAAGGGGATCTGTGGCGAAAAAGTGGTATGTTATTCATGCCTATTCCGGGTTTGAGCGTAAGGTCAAGCTGAGTCTTGAGGAGCAATTCGAGACCAAAGGCTTTATGGATGCTTTGGGTGAGATTTTGATCCCGACGGAGGAAGTGGTTGAAGTACGCAACGGGAAAAAGAGAGTGTCGACGCGGAAATTCTTCCCAGGTTATGTATTGATCAACGTGGAGATGGACCAGGATATTTGGTATTTGATTAAGGATACTCCCAAGGTGACGGGTTTTCCTGGTGCTGGAGGTCAGCCTGTTGCGCTTTCCGATGCAGAAATCGAATCGATCATGTCGCAAGTTAAAGGCGAGTCTGATCGACCGAAGCCCAAGTTCTCTTTTGAAAAAGGCGAGAGCGTGCGTGTTATTGATGGCCCCTTTCTTAATTTTAACGGGGTGGTGGACGAGGTCAATCACGATAAGGGTAAAGTGAAGGTCATGGTTTCCATATTTGGTCGCGGTACTCCGGTTGAACTGGAGTTTCCACAGATAGAGCTAGTGTAAATTTTTTAAGACTCAGCTTAGGTTGAGTCGTTTGCTTGTTGATCTGAAACTTTCCAGGTTTCGCCTTGGTTTCGTTTAGAGAGGCGGTTGGTTTTAATCGCAGGTGTGGTGCGAAAAGCAGATGCGCCCGGCGAAGCCGGAGGGCAAATAGATAAAGTTTTTTGAAAGGGTTCATTTTCGTGGCAACAAAAAAAGAGGTGATGGGACTAATTAAGCTTCAGATCCCCGCCGGGCAGGCTACGCCTTCCCCGCCGGTGGGTCCCGCTTTGGGTCAGCATGGCGTGAATATCATGGAGTTTTGTAAAGCGTTCAATGCGAGTACTCAAGGGCAGGAGGGGATGGTTATCCCTGTAGTTATCAATGTGTATAAGGATAGGTCCTTTGACTTTATCACCAAGTCGCCTCCGGCGGCCGTGCTATTGAAGCAGGCGGCGGGTATCGCTAAAGGCTCATCCAATCCTAGCAAAGAAATAGTGGGTTCCGTGACGCTTGAGCAAGTGCAGGATATTGCGCGCACGAAGATGGACGATTTGAATGCGTACGATTTGGATAATGCTGTGAATATTATCAAAGGTTCTGCTAAGAGCATGGGGCTCAAGGTAGAGGGTTGAACGGGACAGAGGACAAGTAAATGGTAAAGTTGGTGAAAAGGCGCAAAGCGGTAGCCGGAAAAGTAGATCGAGATGTTAAGTATGAGCTGAAAGAAGCTGTTCAGCTGGCATTAGATACTGCGAACGCTAAATTTGACGAGTCGGTAGATGTTGCTGTTAAATTAGGAATAGACCCTCGTAAGGCCGATCAAAATATTCGTGGCAGCGTGGTTTTACCGCGCGGAACGGGAAAAACTTTTCGCGTTTTGGTGTTCGCTAAAGGCGAAAAGCAGGCTGAAGCTACAGCAGCAGGAGCCGAGCATGTGGGTGGCGATGAGCTTGCCGATAAAATTCAGGGTGGCTGGATGGAATTTGATCGTGTGGTCGCGACACCTGACATGATGGGCGTTGTTGGTAAGTTGGGGCGTGTCTTAGGTCCTAGGGGGTTGATGCCAAATCCCAAAACAGGAACGGTAACGTTTGATGTTCGTCAAGCTATAGAAGAAATACAAGCGGGTAAGGTGGACTTCCGTGCGGACAAGGGTGGTATTATTCATGCCTCCTTGGGTAAGGCTAGTTTTTCGGTGGATGACTTGGCTGAAAATTATGCAGCCTTTATTTCCACGTTGGTAAAGATGAAGCCGTCTTCAAGTAAAGGCTTATATATTCGTGGAGTTTCGGTTTCCACCACCATGGGGCTGGGAGTCAAGATTAATCACTCAGTGAACTAACGGCAAGTGCCGTATTTGTAGGATATCGAAAGGAATAGACGTGCCCAACGCAGAAAAAATAAAAACCGTCGAAGAATTGAATCAGGTTCTGGTAAAAGCTAGATCAGCTGTGCTGGCTAATTATCAGGGGATTGATGCGGTGGAGTTGACCGCCCTGAGGGCGCATATGAAAAAGAGCTCCGTCGAGTTCCGTGTTGTTAAGAACACCTTGGCGAGAGAAGCCGCAAAAAATACCGAATTCGAAGCAATGAGTGAAAGTCTGAAAGGGCCGATATCGCTTGCTTTGAGCTACGATGACCCAGTTGCCCCGGCTAAGGCGATGGCAGAATTTGCCAAGACCGGACCAAAAAAGTCGCCAGAGGTGATTGGCGGTGTTGTAGAGGGTAAGGCAATTCTTCCAGATCAGGTAAAAGCTCTGGCGAATCTTCCCACCAGGGAAGTGTTGTTGTCGCAAATGCTTTCTGTTATGCAAGGACCTACCACCAATTTTGTCGGTGTTTTCAGCAGTCTACTGCGAAAACTAGTAGGCACTCTTGATGCAGTACGAGAAAAGAAAAATTCCGGTTGAATGCCGGTAGATATTTTAACCAATTGATTTAAACAATTATCGATTTTATATAGTGAAAGGGGATTAGAAATGTCCGTAACGAAAGAAGATGTCGTATCTTTTATTGATGGAATGACCGTGCTGGAGATGTCCGAGTTTGTTAAAGAGTTGGAAGATAAGTACGGTGTAACTGCGGCGGCCCCTACTGCGATGATGGCAGCTCCTGCTGGTGGAGACGCAGGCGGAGCTGAAGAGAAAACCGAATTTGATGTTATTCTCACCGCAGCTGGTGACAAGAAAATTCAGGTCATCAAAGAAGTTCGAGCGATTACCGGTTTGGGTCTGAAAGACGCTAAAGACTTGGTAGATGGAGCTCCTAAGCCTATTAAAGAAGCGGCTAAAAAGGAAGAAGCTGACGAGATCAAAAGCAAGATCGAAGCCGTCGGCGGATCGGTTGAAATTAAATAATATTTCAATCCCGTTGGTTGTTTGGTTCTCATGCCAAGAAGTTATTTCGGATAATAAATACAGGGTCCCCGCAGTCATTGTGGGGATTCCTTTCGCGACAAGAAGAAAAAATATCAATCGCAAGTAGACCTGCGGCGTAAGTCATGGGTGTCTGCTTGCGATTTATGTGTTATATTTTCTTGGGCAATCGGTGAGTTTTTGTCCTTAATTGCAGACTCCGTGCTGTGCCAAATGATGTTTTCAGAAAGCCCTTTGTTAACCCTTCCATTATAAGGCCTGATAGCCTATGTCAAAAAGCCGTTCTCAAAGAGCGCAGAGTAGCTTAAGAAAAAGAAAAAATTTCGCCCAGATCCCGACAGTCATTGACATCCCTAACCTCATTGAGATTCAGAAGAAATCCTTTGAGCATTTCCTGCAGTGGGACGTTGCTCAGGCTGAACGTAAGCCTAGAGGACTGGAGGAAGTTTTTCGTGATATTTTCCCCATTTCCGATCTCAATATTAACGCACTCATTGAATACGTAGGTTATGAGGTAGGCGTTTGGGAAAATGGAGAAGGTGAGTATGACGGATTGGGTGGACTTGGTGTCGTTTGCGAAAAAACGGGTCAGGAAGTCACCTATAGGGAAAAGTATAAGTTGAGTGAATGCCGACAAAAAGGCCTGACTTATGCGGACCCGATCAAGATTATGGTGCGCCTGGTTTTGTACGATCGTGAGCGCATTGATCTTAATGATAAGGTGCTGAAATCTCTTCCTGGTAAGCATATTATGGAAGAGGTTAAAAGTCCTAAGACAGGGAAAACGATTATTCCTGCGCGCAGTCTCGTAACAGAAGAGACTGTAAAGATCCTGGAAGAGGAAAATATTCCTCAAATTGTTATCAATAGCATCCGGGAAGTCAAGGAGCAGAAAATATTCCTCGGTGAAATGCCGATGATGGGCCCTACGGGCACATTTATGATCAACGGCGTTGAGCGAGTGATCGTGAGCCAGATGCATCGTTCTCCAGGTGCATTCTTTTCGCATGATAAGGGCAAAAGCCATATCAGCGGAAAAATTCTCTATTCTGCTCGTATCATACCGGACCGTGGGTCATGGGTAGATTTCGAATTCGATATCAAAGACATTCTGTACGTTAAAATTGACCGCCGCAGGAAATTGCCTGCGACGATACTGTTGCAAGCGTTTGGGATGGACAATCGGGAAATTTTGGAGACCTTTTATCCTATAGAGACTATCTCTGTGGTGACCAAGGGCGAGGAGAGTCGTTTTTATATTGATAGTAAAAGCCTTCTCGTAGGCTTCAAAACCCTTGAAGATGTGGTTGATCCAAAAACCGATGATGTCGTTTTAAAAGCCAATAAAAAAGTAACACCGGTTATAAAGAAGAAGTTGGGGCGTATGAGTAGCTCCTCTGCGGTGGAGATCGATGCGGAAAGCTTACTGGGTAAGTTTATCGTAGACGATGTTGTCGATCAGGAAACTGGTGAAGCTCTCATTGATTACAATACTGCAATAACGGAAGATATTTTAGCGACATTCAGGGCCCAAGGTGTTAAAGAATTTCGTATTCTTCGCATCGACGATGAAAACCCTGATACCAGCATTCGCGACACCATTGTAGCGGCTAAGGTAACGTCGGAGATTGATGCTATTCGTGAGTTGTACAAACGATTGCGTCCCGGCGATCCGCCAACGGCTGATATTGCCCGTAGTTTATTCCAAAATCTATTTTTCAATTCCAAGAGATATAATTTATCTGTGGTTGGGCGGATTAAGCTCAATCAGAAGTTTGGATTGGATATCCCCGAAGATAATCGCCTGTTAACCTTGGCAGATCTGGTGTCTGTTGTGCGACATCTTGTGGATTTGAGAAATGGCATTGGCTCTATTGATGACATCGATCACTTGGGAAATCGCCGTGTTCGTGCTGTTGGAGAGTCTTTGGAAAACCAATTCAGGGTCGGGTTGGTGCGAATGGAAAGAGCTATTATCGAACGAATGTCGATACAGCATCTGGAAGTCACCATGCCGCATGATTTGATCAATTCCAAACCTGTTACAGCGGCTATCAAAGAATTCTTTGGAAGCAGTCAGTTGTCGCAGTTCATGGATCAGACCAATCCTCTGTCCGAAGTGACTCATAAGCGTCGATTGAGTGCGTTGGGTCCGGGTGGATTGACACGAGAGCGAGCAGGTTTTGAAGTTCGGGACGTGCATCCTACTCATTACGGTCGAATCTGTCCTATTGAAACACCGGAGGGGCCAAATATTGGTCTCATCGCATCTTTGAGCACCTATGCGCGTGTCAACGATTACGGTTTTGTGGAGACACCTTATCGAAAAGTTGATAAAGCCAAGGCTGGAAAAGAGGTGGAGTTTCATACAGCGATCATAGAAGACGATTATATTATCGCTCAGGCCAATGCGGAATTGGACGCAGAAGGAAACTTTAAAGAGTCAATTATATCAGCGCGTCAAGGTGGAGATTTCATCCTGACACCGTCTGATAAAGTCGATTATATGGATGTATCGCCTAAGCAATTGATCAGTGTCGCCGCATCGTTGATACCTTTTCTGGAAAACGACGATGCTAACCGCGCTTTGATGGGTTCCAACATGCAACGCCAGGCGGTGCCTTTGCTTCGTGCTGAGGCTCCTCTAGTGGGAACGGGCATGGAACTTGTTGTTGCCAGCGATTCAGGTGCGGTCATTGTTGCAGAGCATGATGGTGAAGTCATCAGTTCCGATGCAACCCGTATTGTGGTGCGGACGGCGGAAAAAGAAAAAGGCGTAGGGGTGAATTCTCGAAGTCGATTGATGGATTCCAACGTCGATATCTATGCTCTGTCCAAGTTTCAACGCTCCAATCAGAACACCTGTATCAATCAGCGACCGCTAGTAAAAACTGGTGATAAGGTGAAGAGGGGTGATGTGATAGCAGATGGTCCTTCAACCGACCTTGGCGAATTGGCACTGGGGCGTAATGCCTTGGTAGCGTTCATGCCTTGGCACGGTTACAATTTTGAGGATGCTATCATCGTCAGCGAAAAAATGGTTAAAGAAGATGTTTATACATCAATACATATAGAAGAGTTTGATGTTGAGGCACGTGATACCAAGCAGGGCAAAGAAGAGATCACGCGTGATATCTCTAATGTCGGAGAAGAGGCCTTAAAAAATCTTGACGCGAGTGGAATCATTCGTATCGGCGCAAGCATTAAGGCGAACGACATACTTGTAGGGAAGATCACTCCAAAAGGAGAAACTCAGCTCAGCCCAGAAGAAAAACTACTCAAAGCAATTTTCGGCGAAAAAGCCGGAGATGTGCGCGACACCTCGCTTCGTGTTCCTCCGGGGATACAGGGTACGGTTATAGACGTAAAAGTCTTCTCCCGAAAAGGTGTTGACAAGGATTCTCGAACTCTTTCCATTGAAACAGAGGAAATTGAACTGATCGAAAAAGATTTCGATGATGAAATTGCCATTGTTAAAAGTGAGTCAGAGAAGCGTTTGCGCATAGCATTGGCGGGATCTACTGCTAATAAGTCTACATCTGTAGGCTCTGAAAAATTTAAAAAAGGCGAGGCTATCACTGAAGAGCAACTTGAAGGTTTGGGTTGTAAAAGTTTGATGGAGGTGCCTTCGCCGGTAGCAAATGAAGATAGCTTTAAAGAAACCGCTATCAACTGTATCGACCAGGTTAAAATCCTTCAGACTATGAAGGAGGAGAAGGTTGCGCGTCTGAAACGAGGCGACGATCTACCACCCGGAGTTATCAAGTTGGTAAAAGTATTTGTAGCTATGAAGCGGAAGTTGCAAGTGGGTGACAAGATGGCGGGTCGTCATGGTAACAAAGGTGTTGTTTCTACCATTGTGCCAGAAGAAGATATGCCTTATCTTGAAGATGGTACACCCATCGAGCTTATCCTGAACCCTCTTGGTGTTCCTTCCCGAATGAACGTCGGGCAAATCCTTGAGACCAATCTTGGGATGGCGGCAAAGGCTTCGGGAGTTCACATGGCTACGCCCGTATTCGACGGAGCGAAAGAAGCGGATGTTCGAGCTATTCTGGAGAAGGCCGGTCGGCCAACAGGCGGCGAAGCCGTTTTGAATGATGGCCGAAGTGGCAATGTTTTCAGGCAGAATGTGATGGTGGGTTACATCTATATGCTCAAACTGCATCACCTCGTTGATGATAAAATTCACGCACGTTCCACAGGCCCGTATTCCCTTGTTACCCAGCAACCGCTTGGTGGTAAGGCGCAATTCGGTGGTCAAAGACTTGGAGAGATGGAAGTGTGGGCACTCGAAGCTTACGGTGCGGCATACACCCTTCAGGAAATGTTGACTGTTAAGTCCGATGATGTGGAAGGACGGAAACGTATGTATGAAGCGATCGTGAAAGGCGATACCAATCTGATGCCAAGCTTGCCAGAGTCTTTCAACGTTCTGGTCAAAGAATTGCAAAGTCTTGCCATTGATGTGGAATTGATCGAATCACCAAAATAGATGCATCGCGCAACAGGAATCAGGCTGTAGCCTGATTCCTGTTGCGAAGATCTACGATACGATAAAGAACAAACTGAAATAATACGTTTAGGCGAAATAGCTTGAACGCGCGAATACCAAATTAAAGGAGATAAACCTGGTGGATAGCTTTATGTTTTTTGAAAAGCCCAAGAATCCCATTGTTTTTGATGCAATGCGGGTACGCCTTGCTTCTCCAGAGAAGATTAAATCTTGGTCTTATGGAGAAGTCAAAAAGCCAGAAACCATTAATTACCGGACTTTTAAGCCCGAACGTGACGGTCTGTTCTGTGCCAAAATTTTTGGCCCTGTAAAAGACTGGGAGTGCAATTGCGGCAAGTACAAGCGCATGAAGCACAAAGGTGTGGTCTGTGAAAAATGTGGCGTAGAAGTCATCCTTTCCAGAGTGCGCCGTGAGCGTTTAGGTCATATCGAGCTGGCTTGTCCTGTTGCTCATATCTGGTTTTTTAAAGGACTGCCTTCGCGAATTGGTCACGTTCTTGCTATCAGTTTGAAGGATTTAGAGCGTGTTATTTATTTTGAGAACTATGTCGTAATCGATCCAGGCGATTCAGATTTTGATCGTGGACAGCTGTTGTCCGAAGAAGAATTCCACGAAGCAGAAATGGAATTTGCTGATACGCTTAAGGTGATGATTGGGGCAGAGGCTATAATGGAGTTGTTGAGTAGCCTCGACCTCGACGCAGAAGTTATAAAAATCAAAGAAGACCTAGCTTCCACACGGTCGGTAATGAATAAACGGAAGTTTTCCAAGCGTCTTAAGATCATTGATGCGTTCAGGAAGTCGGGCAATAAACCCGAATGGATGATTCTTACAGTTGTTCCTGTTATCCCACCGGAATTGCGTCCCTTGGTACCTCTTGATGGCGGACGATTTGCAACCTCCGATCTGAATGATTTGTATCGAAGGGTAATCAACCGAAACAATCGTCTGAAGAGATTGCAAGAGCTCAAAGCACCACAGATCATTATTCGCAATGAAAAGCGTATGTTGCAAGAAGCCGTATCTGCTCTTTTTGATAACGGTAGACGGGGCCGTACCCTGCGCGGTACCAACAAACGACCTCTCAAGTCCTTAAGCGATATGCTTAAAGGTAAGCAGGGACGTTTCCGCCAGAATCTTCTAGGAAAGCGTGTAGATTACTCAGGACGGTCCGTTATCGTAGTGGGTCCCCATTTGGAATTTCACCAATGTGGACTTCCCAAGAAAATGGCTTTGGAGCTTTTCAAACCTTTTGTTTTCAGTCGGCTTGAAAAAAAGGGATACGCAGCGACTATTAAAAATGCAAAAAAAATGGTAGAGCAGGAAAGGCCCGAAGTTTGGGAAGTGCTTGAGGAAGTTGTTGAAGGGCACCCCGTACTTTTAAACCGAGCTCCTACTTTGCATCGACTCGGTATTCAGGCTTTCATTCCTATTTTGATAGAAGGCAAGGCTATCCAGCTTCATCCTTTAGTATGTACTGCATTTAACGCCGATTTTGATGGCGATCAAATGGCAGTACATGTGCCTCTTTCCATGGAAGCACAGGTCGAAGCAAAATTATTGATGATGTCTTCCAACAACGTCCTTTCCCCGTCAAACGGAAAACCTATAGCGGTTCCTTCACAGGACATCGTTTTAGGTTGTTATTACATGACAAAGGAAAGAGGCGGAATGCAAGGCGAAGGCAGAGTGTTTTCCAGCCCGCGAGAAGTCGAAGCGGCTTTTGATGCAGATGCCGTGGATTTGCAAGCCAGAATTCTTGTCAGAATTCAGGGAGAGTTGGTTCAGACCACGACGGGTCGAGTGCTTTTAGGTGAAGAATTGCCGAAAGCCCTGCCTTTTTCAATGGTCAATCGCCTGTTGGATAAAAAAGCCTTGTCTGATCTCATTTCAAAGTCATTTTTGATTGCAGGTAGAGAGAAGACCGTTGGCCTTTTGGATAGTGTCAAGCGAATGGGTTTCCGTTTTGCAACCGAGGCGGGTCTGACCATTTCGATCGACCAAATGAAGATTCCCGAGGCCAAACACATATTGGTTGAAAAAACCAAAGAAGAAGTTCTTAAGGTATACAATCAATACCGTGATGGACTCATCACCAACGGTGAGCGATACAATAAGGTAATCGATATTTGGGCGCATGTGACTGAAAAAGTATCTGAAGAAATGTTCAGAGAGCTTGAAGAGGAAGATGAGCGTATTGTAGCAGGCGTACAAGATAGCGATTTCAACTCCATGTTCATCATGGCCGACTCTGGAGCTCGTGGTTCTGCTCAGCAATTGCGCCAATTGGCGGGAATACGTGGTTTGATGGCTAAACCTTCTGGTGAAATCATTGAAACCCCAATCACAGCTAACTTTCGTGAAGGACTGTCTGTTATTCAGTACTTCATCTCCACACATGGAGCGCGCAAAGGTCTGGCCGACACCGCATTGAAGACAGCGAACTCCGGTTACCTCACCCGACGTTTAGTAGACGTTGCGCAGGACATCATCATCCATGAAGATGACTGTGGAACGATGCGCGGACTGGAAGTGACGGCACTTGTAGAGGCAGGAGAGGTCATTCAACCCTTGGGCGAGCGTATTTTGGGACGAACCGCCTTGGACGATGTGATCGATCCTTTCACAGATGAAGTCCTTGTGAACGCTAATGAGATGATCGACGAAAAAGTCGTTGATTTGATAGAAGGTTCCGGCGTAGAAAAATTACGAATCCGCTCTGGTTTGACCTGCGAATCAGAAGCTGGGATCTGCATCAAATGCTATGGTCGCAACCTGGCCACAATGGGATGGGTAGAAGTAGGCGAGCCCGTTGGTGTTATCGCCGCCCAATCAATTGGCGAGCCTGGCACCCAATTGACCATGCGTACTTTCCATATTGGCGGAACCGCAAGTCGAGTTGCAGAGCAAACCACTCTGCAGACCAAAAAAGGCGGCCGAGTCAAATACGTTGGCATAAGAGCTATCAAATCACATAACGGAGAAATCATCGTTATGAACCGGAACGGAAGTCTTTCTGTTCAGGATGAAAATGGTCGAGAAAAAGAGCGTTATTCCGTTGTTTATGCCGCAAAACTAAAAGTGCAAGATGGACAAGAAGTGGAAGAAGGGCAGACCCTGGTAGAATGGGATCCCTATGCGAACTCGATCGTAACAGAAGTGTCTGGAACCGTTGCTTTTGGTGACATCGTAGAAGGTGTGACGATGAAGGAAGATTTTGATGAGATCACTGGATTGTCGACGAAAATCATCATCAGCCATCGTGACGAAAAGAAACAGCCGCGAGTATCTATTAAAGACGAAGCAGGCGAAACCTTGCGACGTTATCTCCTTCCAGCAGGAGCGCATATCAATGTAGTAGAGGGAGATGTGGTTCATGCCGGTGATATGATTGTTAAAATACCCCGCGAATCAGCTAAAACCAAAGACATCACAGGTGGTTTGCCACGAGTTGCCGAACTGTTCGAGGCACGTAAGCCGCATGAGCAAGCGACCATCACAGAAGTATCCGGTACGGTGAAGTTCGGTGGCTTTGTAAAAGGAATGCGTAAAGTAATCGTTGATACGGAGACTGGTGAAGAATTTGAATACCTTATCCCCAGAGGAAAGCACATCAACGTTCACGAAGGAGACAGTGTTGTTGCAGGTGAGCCATTGATGGACGGCGCGTCCAATCCGCACGATATTTTGAGAGTTTTGGGCGAAAATGAACTACAAAAATACCTCGTCAATGAAGTACAAGAGGTATATCGCTTGCAAGGTGTTCAAATCAACGACAAGCACATTGAAGTAATTGTAAGGCAAATGCTGAGGCACTTGATTATTGAAGATCCGGGTGACACCGATTTCCTGATTGGCGATCAAACGCCTAAAAAAGTATTCAATCAGAAAAATCAGGAAGCGATCAAAAATAATTTGAAACCAGCCAGAGGCGTGCCAGTATTGTTAGGAATTACCAAATCTTCACTCAGTACCGAAAGTTTTATTTCCGCGGCCTCGTTTCAAGAGACCACCCGTGTGCTCACCGAGGTGAGCCTCAGTGGCAAACGAGATAACCTCGTAGGACTGAAGGAGAATGTGATAATGGGGAAACTGATACCTGCAGGGACCGGTTGTAGGGCCTACACAGGAATCAGGATAGAAGAGCCAGAGATGGAAGAAGTAGCAATCGCAGAAACGGCAGAAACAGGCGTTAACGAAGAGGGAAGAGTTGCCAGTCCAGCCGAGTAAAAAAAACACAGAATTGAGGAAATTTACCTTGACTCTGAATTCCACAGTGATATGATAACGGACTTTCAAGACGCATAATCCAGTTATTCATTCGCGCTAACCTATTGTTTTTATTGTCTGCTGGTGCGTTTTACGCCGGGAGGCGCGTTTATTCGTGTCTTTCGCCAGTAGAGGAGTTTTGATTTGCCAACAATTAATCAGTTGATCCGGTCGGGTCGTCAGAAGCTAATAAAGAAAACTGCCAGCCCGGCTTTGAAGTCCTGCCCTCAGAAGCGAGGTGTTTGTGTTCGTGTGTATACGTCCACCCCTAAGAAGCCCAACTCGGCCTTGAGAAAAGTTGCTCGTGTTCGGCTTACAAATGGAATGGAAGTGACCACTTATATCCCTGGTGTTGGGCATAATTTACAAGAGCATTCCATTGTGATGATTCGTGGCGGTCGTGTGAAAGACTTGCCTGGTGTTCGTTACCATGTTGTTCGCGGTAGTCTCGATACTCTCGGTGTAGAGAGTAGAAGGCAAGGGCGTTCAAAATATGGCACGAAAAGACCCAAGAAATCCTAGACAAAACTAAAAAATGGCAAGAAGAAGAGAAGCGCAAAGACGGCAAGTTACGCCCGATCCCAAATTTAATGATATCCTCGTGGCTCGGTTTGTTAATAATGTTCTGAAGCAAGGGAAGAAAAGTCTTGCGGAGCGGATGCTGTATACCGCGCTGGATATGATTGAGGAGAAGTCTAAAGAAGAACCTTTAAAGGTTTTTAAGAAGGCTGTGGAAAATGTAGCCCCACTTTTAGAAGTTCGTTCGCGCCGCGTTGGCGGTGCTACCTATCAGGTGCCGGTAGAGGTGAAGGAGAATCGGCGGGTGGCTTTGAGTATTCGGTGGCTGATTCAACATGCAAGGTCTCGCCCGGGTCGTTCAATGGCTGAGAAGTTGGCTGGTGAGTTGTTGGATGCCTATAACAATACGGGTGGATCTGTAAAGAAAAAAGACGAAGTGCACCGAATGGCCGAAGCAAATAAGGCCTTCGCCCATTATAGATGGTAAAGGAAGGCTTGATAGCAAGGAAATGAGCAAGAAAGTTTCGAAGGATAAGATAAGAAATATCGGTATTATTGCCCATATTGACGCAGGAAAAACCACTACGACAGAGCGAGTTCTCTATTACACTGGTCGAAGCCATAAGTTGGGGGAGGTTCATGAAGGAACCGCTACAATGGATTGGATGGAGCAGGAGCAAGAGCGTGGTATTACTATCACCTCTGCGGCGACAACGTGTTTTTGGGGTGGATGTCAGATAAATATCATTGATACCCCTGGTCATGTTGACTTCACTGCAGAAGTTGAGCGTTCATTGCGTGTATTGGATGGAGCGGTGGGTGTTTTTTGTGCGGTGGGTGGTGTGGAGCCGCAATCTGAAACCGTTTGGCGGCAAGCGAGTAAGTATAAGGTGCCTCGAATTGGTTTTGTTAATAAAATGGATCGTGCTGGAGCTGATTTCCTTAAGGTTGTTGGGCAGATGCGGGAGAGGCTCAACGCTAATCCGGTTTTGGCGCAATTGCCACTCGGAGCTGAGGCTGGTTTTATTGGTGTGATCGATTTAGTGACAATGAAGGCCCATGTTTACTCCGATCAGAAGGATAATGGCGAGACCTTTGAGGTTGTTGAGATTCCAGAGGAGAGCAGAGCTCTTGCTGATGAGCATCGAGACGCATTGTTGGAGGCTATCGCTGACGTTGAAGAGTCTTTGATGGAGAAGTACTTGGGTGGCGAGGAGATCTCTGAGGCTGAGGTCGTTGCCGCTTTGAGAAAGGGTGCTTTGGAGTTGCGTTTTACCCCGATGTTTTGTGGTTCCGCTTTTAAGAATAAAGGTGTTCAGCAGTTGCTCGATGCTGTGGTCAGTTACTTGCCTTCCCCTTTGGAGTCCCCTCCGATTGTTGGGCTCAATCCCAATTCGCAGGAATCGATATCCCGTAAGGCTGACGACAATGAACCAATATCTGCACTGGCTTTTAAGATAATGACAGATCCTTTTGTGGGTCAGTTGGCATTTGTTCGGGTGTATTCTGGAGAGTTGAAGAGTGGATCTTATATTTACAATTCGACAAAGAATCAGCGAGAGCGAGTGGGACGCCTTTTGCGGATGCACGCTAATAAGCGAGAAGAAGTATCCTCTGTAACAGCGGGTGATATTGCAGCTGCGATAGGTCTTAAGAAGACGTTTACAGGTGATACACTTTGTGATCAAGATAATCCAGTTATATTGGAAACCATTTCTTTCCCCGAGCCTGTTATTTCGGTTGCGATTGAACCTACAACCAAGTCTGAGCAGGATAAGCTGTCAGATTGTTTGCAGAAGCTTCTCCAGGAGGATCCGACTTTTTGTGTGAAGGTCGACCCTGAGACTAATCAGACGGTAATTTCCGGGATGGGTGAGTTGCATCTTGAAATTCTTGTTGATCGAATGCGTCGCGAGTTTTCACTGGATGTTTCGGTATCCAAGCCGCAGGTTGCTTATAAAGAAACGATTACCAAAGCTGTTGAAGGTGAGTATCGTTATGTTAAGCAAACGGGTGGTCGTGGTCAGTTCGGTCATGTTGAAGTGCTGATTGAGCCCCGCGAAGCTGGTGCCGGATTTGAGTTTGTGAATAAGATTGTAGGTGGTGTGATTCCAAGAGAGTTTATCCCCGCAGTTCAAAAGGGAATGGAAGAAGCCATGGGCAGAGGTATTCTCTGTGGTTACAATGTGGTTGATGTTCGAGTGACACTGTTGGGTGGGTCGTATCATGAGGTCGATTCTTCCGAGATGGCATTTAAGATGGCCGCCTCCCTTTGTTTCCGGGAAGTCGCCAAAAAAGCCGCACCGGTATTACTTGAGCCGGTGATGGATGTTGAGGTGGTTACGCCTGAAGAATTTATGGGTGATGTTATAGGCCGCTTGAATTCCAAGCGAGGTAGAATCAAAGACTTGAGTGATAGGGCTGGAGCAAAGGTGATTCGGGCTGATGTTCCATTGGCTGGAATGTTTGGGTATTCGACGGATTTGCGATCTGCTACACAGGGACGTGCAAATTATTCGATGGAATTCGCCAAGTATGAGCCAGTTCCACAGCAGGTAGCGGAAGAGCTGATTGCGAAGATAACCGGCGCGGGTAGTGGTAAAGCGTCGGAGTGAGAATTTATAGAACAATTGAATTGAAATCAAAATAAAAAACCATCATTGGAGTAAGCTAAAATGGCAAAGGAAAAATTTGTCCGAGATAAACCACATTTGAACGTTGGAACTATCGGGCATGTCGATCACGGGAAGACAACTCTCACAGCGGCGATTACAGAAGTATTGTCAAAGAAGGGTTATGCGGATTATACCCCGTTTGATCAGATTGATAAAGCTCCTGAAGAGCGCGAACGCGGTATCACTATCGCTATCGCTCATGTTGAGTATCGAACAGACAACCGTCATTATGCTCATGTTGATTGTCCTGGTCATGCTGACTATGTAAAGAATATGATCACCGGTGCGGCGCAGATGGATGGTGCTGTTATCGTGGTAAGTGCTTCCGATGGCCCAATGCCTCAGACGCGAGAGCATATTCTTTTGGCTCGCCAAGTTGGTGTTCCTAAAATTGTTGTGTTTATGAATAAATGCGACATGGTTGATGATGAAGAGTTGCTGGATTTGGTTGAGCTTGAGATTCGAGAGCTTTTGGATAAATACGAGTATCCTGGCGACGATGTTCCTGTTATTCGTGGATCTGCTCTGAAAGCTTTGGAAAATCCTGAAGACGAAGAGAAGACCAAGTGTATTTGGGATCTGATGGCCGCATTGGATGAGTATTTCCCCGTGCCAGAACGACCTGTTGATAAAGACTTCTTGATGCCTATTGAGGATATCTTTAGTATTTCCGGACGTGGAACTGTTGCGACGGGTCGTGTTGAAACAGGCGTGATCAATGTTGGTGAGGAAATTGAGATCGTTGGTATTCGCGATACGGTTAAAACCACGGCGACTGGTGTTGAGATGTTTAGAAAATTGCTGGATCAAGGTCAAGCCGGTGACAACGTTGGTATTTTGCTTCGCGGCACCAAGCGTGATGAAATTGAGCGTGGTCAAGTATTGGCCAAGCCCGGTAGCGTGACACCGCATACAAAATTTAAAGCTGAAGTCTATATTCTTAGTAAAGATGAAGGTGGACGTCATACTCCATTTTTCAACGGATATCGACCTCAATTTTACTTTCGAACAACCGATGTGACTGGTGTTGCTACCCTGCCCTCAGGCGTGGAAATGGTAATGCCGGGTGACAATGTTGCTCTGGAAGTGAACCTGATTGTTCCCATCGCCATGTCCAAAGAGCTCCGGTTTGCAATCCGGGAAGGTGGCCGGACAGTAGGCGCGGGCGTTGTAAGTGAGATTATAGAGTAATGAGCGATCAAAAGATCAAAATCAAGCTTAAGGCCTACGATCACAAACTGCTCGACTCTTCGGTAGGTGAGATTGTTGAAACAACTCGCCGAACGGGAGCACGAGTAGTCGGACCGATTCCTCTCCCTACAGTTAGGAACCGATGGACGGTGCTTCGTTCGCCGCATGTTGATAAGAAGTCACGTGAACAATTTGAGATCCGCACACATAAGCGAATCTTGGAAATATTGGAACCCACTCCGCAAACGGTAGATGCTTTGATGAAGCTCGACCTTTCGGGGGGTGTGGATATAGAAATCAAGCTCTGATACGGGCGACCGACGAATAGAAAGAACTATGGAAGCGCTACTTGCAAAAAAGATTGGCATGACTCAGGTGTTCTCCGAACGAGGAGATTGCATCCCTGTCACCATCGTTCAGGTTGAACGTTGTGTCCCTGTCTTGAAAAAAACAATTGATAAAGACGGATATCAGGCTGTTCTGACCGCTTACGGAGACCGTAAGGAAAAGCATACGAATAAGCCCCTCAAAGGCTTTTACGATAAGCATAAAGTGGCACCCGGCAGGATCTTGACTGAGTTTCGTGATCAAGATATTGCAGATGATGAGTTGGGTAAGCCATTGTCGGTTGAACTGTTTGCCGAGGGTGATCTGGTTGATGTGATTGGAACTTCAAAGGGCCGCGGTTTCGCGGGTGTTATGAAACGGTTCAACTTTGGTGGAGCCCCAGCATCACGTGGTAGTCACGAAAAATTTCGTGGCGGTGGTTCTATCGGAATGCACACTTATCCTGGGCGTGTTTGGAAGGGTAAGAAAATGCCGGGTCATATGGGTAATAAGACCGTTCGAGTGCAAAACCTGAAAGTATTCCGTGTAGATAAAGATAAAAATGTACTGTTTTTGAACGGAGCGGCTCCTGGCCCCAACGGTCAAATCGTAAAAATAATCAAGTCCAAAAAGGGCGGGAGATAGACGATGCCGGAACTGGATTTATTGGACTTGTCCAATCAGAAAATTGGGTCTGTCGAGGCCTCTCCAGAGGTTTTTGATGTAGCCATAAAAGAAGATTTGGTGCATCAGTATGTGCGCCTGCAGTTGGCCTCAAAGCGAGGCGGAAATGCCTGTACTATCGCAAATAAGGGTGACCTGCATGGGTCTGGAAAAAAACCTTGGCGGCAAAAAGGTACAGGTAGGGCTCGAGCTGGTAACACGCGTTCTCCAATTTGGCGCGGTGGAATGACAGTGTTTGGGCCTACGCCTAGAAGTTATGAATTTAAGATGAATAAGAAGGCACGGAAAATCGCATTGCGATCCGCGTTGACAGATCAGCTTCGGGAAAACAGGTTTTCTATCGTCGAAAAGTTGGAGCTGGAAGGTCCAAAGACACGGTCAGCCAATGAGATGATGAAGGGTTTGGGGCTTTCAGGGAAAACGCTCTTTATTTTGAGCGAGTCAAATAGGAACCTGGAATTAGCGGTTCGCAACTTGCCTGGTGTGAAGACCCTGTTGGTTGGAGGGTTGAACGTGATCGACATTCTGAATCATAACCAGATTGTTTGCACCCCGGAAACGTTGAAGAAAATTGAGGAGCGGCTTAGCTAATGGAAGAGCACTATAAAATATTGAAAAAGCCCCTAGTGACTGAAAAGGGAACAATTATGCAACAGGAGACCAATAGGGTTTTGTTTAGTGTTCATCCTGATGCGAATAAGATACAAATTAAAAATGCAATCGAAAAGATTTTTGATGTTACCGTTCTTTCTGTAAATACCATCAATGTAAAAGGTAAGCAGAGGCGTTTTGGACGAGCTATTGGCTTCACGAAAAAGTGGAAGAAAGCTTATGCGCTTTTGAAAGAAGGCGACACGATTGAACTGTTTGAAGGAGCGTAACGGGAATGCCAATTAGAAAATTAAAGCCAACATCCCCTGGAGTACGATTCCAGACCATATCTGGATTTGACGAAATAACTAAGTCAACTCCCGAGAAAAGTCTGGTGAAGTCCCTATCTCGCACAGGGGGACGTAATGTTTATGGGCGGATGACCTCGAAGCATCGAGGCGGCGGTCATCATAAAAAGTACCGAATCATCGATTTCAAGCGCGATAAGGATAATATTCCTGCAAAAGTTGCTGGTATAGAGTATGATCCTAATCGATCCGCACGAATAGCTCTTTTGTTTTACGCCGATGGAGAGAAAAGATATATATTGTCTCCTGCGGGTTTGAGTGTTGGCGACCAATTGGTCTCCGGCGATCAAGCCGAGCCGCGAATGGGAAATTGTCTTCCCTTAAAATTGATCCCGGATGGTTCCATCATTCATAATGTTGAGATGAAGCCAGGCAAGGGCGGTCAGATGGCTCGAAGTGCGGGTACATCGGTCCAATTGATGGCAAAAGATGGCGATTATGCGACTATCAAGCTTGGATCGGGTGAAGTTCGCTTGGTGGAATCAAGATGTCGGGCAACGATGGGTTCTATGGGGAATGCGGATCACGAAAACATTTCAATAGGAAAAGCTGGAAGAAATCGTTGGAAGGGTAAACGTCCACGAGTACGGGCTGTCGTTAAAAACCCAGTCGATCATCCCATGGGTGGTGGTGAAGGGCGTTCCTCCGGTGGACGACATCCCTGTAGTCCTTGGGGACAGATAGCCAAAGGATTGAAAACCCGAAAAGTCAGCAAGCAGTCAAGTAAATATATAATGTCGCGGCGCAAAAAGCGCTAATGGCTTAACCTAACTACGGAAGCATTATGGCAAGGTCGCTAAAAAAAGGTCCATTTGTAGACGATTGCTTGGCCGAAAAGGTCGAGAAGATGAATCAGGCGAATGAACGCAAGGCAATCAAAACTTGGTCGCGTCGTTCGACTATTACGCCCGATTTTGTTGGGCACACCTTCTCCGTGCATAACGGGAAGAAATTCATCCCCGTTTTTGTGACTGAAAATATGGTTGGGCATAAGCTTGGAGAGTTTTCTCCGACCCGGATTTTCAAGATGCATGGCGGTAGGACGAAGAAATAAAAATTCGCTAGTTCAATAGGCGTCTTAAAAATATATAACTGACGAGAGAATAAGCAAATGGAAGTTAGAGCCATACTGAGAAATGTGCGAACTTCACCGCAGAAAGCTGCCCTAGTGGCAGATTTGATACGCGGTAAGAACGTGAATAATGCAGTGAATATCCTTCAGTTTAGCGCGAAAAAGTCTGCGGGGATCTTTCAGAAGCTCCTTAAGTCTGCCATTGCCAACGCAGAGGAAAATCACAAGGCTTTGGATGTAGACGATTTGGTCATCACTAAGGTGACAGTGAATCAGGGGCCAACATGGAAGCGGAACATGCCGCGTGCGCGAGGTATGGCTACGCCGATTAAAAAACGAACCAGTCACTTGATGGTGGCATTGGAAGAGAAAGCATAGGGGGTAATCGTGGGTCAAAAAGTTCATCCATACGGGTTTCGTTTAGGGGTAAATAAAACCTGGAGTGCCAATTGGTATGCAGGTCGGGAATATCCTGATCTCCTGTTGGAAGATATAAAGATTCGTAAGTACATTACCACTACCCTGTCACATGCAGGCGTTTCGCGAGTTGAAGTGGAACGTTCCGCAAACCGAGTCCGTGTGAATATACACACTGCCAGGCCTGGAATTATCATTGGTAAAAAGGGTTTGGAAGTTGACCGCCTCAAGGAAGAGTTGCAGAAGATGATGGCGGGAAAACAAGTCAACTTGAATATCAAGGAAGTTCGACGTGCAGAGATGGATGCTACTTTAGTAGCGCAGAACATTGCTTTGCAGTTGGAGAAGCGAGTTTCCTTTCGAAGAGTTGTGAAAAAGAGTGTTATTTCGGCACGAAGGTTTGGTGCTAAAGGAATTAAAGTCAGAGTTTCAGGTCGGTTGGGCGGAGCTGAGATTGCCCGAAGCGAATGGTATCGTGAAGGTCAGGTTCCTCTGCATACATTGAGAGCGGATATTGATTACGGGACCGCTACATCGCGAACTACATTTGGAGCGATCGGCGTTAAGGTTTGGGTATATAAGGGTGAAATTCTTCCAGAAAAAGCAAAAAGCTAAGCGTACTCAATCGCTGATAGCCATGGAATATAGAAAGGGCAAGGTAACGCCATGTTGATGCCAAAAAAGGTAAAATATCGCAAGAGACATAAGGGTCGAATGCGTGGAGTAGCATTTCGTGGGGGCAAGATTAGTTTTGGCTCCTATGGATTGCAAGCAACAGAGTGCGGGCGAATCACAGATCGTCAGATAGAGGCCGCCCGTATTGCAATGACACGATATGTCAAGCGTGGAGGAAAAGTATGGTTGAGACTCTTTCCCGATAAGCCGGTATCTAGTAAGCCTGCTGAAACACGAATGGGAAAGGGAAAGGGCAACCCGGACTTTTGGGTAGCTGTTGTTAAGCCGGGTCGTATTCTCTATGAAATGGAAGGCGTTCCTGAGTTGACAGCAAAAGAAGCATTTCGGTTGGCTGCGCATAAATTGCCAATAGCTACCCGCTTTGTAGTCAAAGAGCAGTTTTAACGGAACCTCCAATAATTAGATTGTTTTTTATGAGGCAACTCACAACCTTTAGAAAAGGTTGAGTGTGGTGGAAAACCATTCTGAGAGATGCCCTTAAGCCAAAGGAAATATGAAGCCGCTAGAAATTAGAGAGTTGTCGGAAAAAGAAAGAGACGAGAAAGTTGCTGACCTGAGCCAGGAATACTTCAACCTGAAGTTTCAGGTAGCTACTGGTAAGATTGAGGATCCCTCGCGTCTGAAATTTATCCGCAGGGATGTTGCTCGCATCAGAACGATTCAGCAGGAACTTGAATGTCAAGCCCAAGGCGAAGTTGCCGGGGGAGATGAGAAACAGGCGCCAGAAACGGCACCCGATAAAAAATAACCGGAGTTAGCCGGCAGGAGTATCTTTTGAAAGAGAAGAATGTAGCCAAAACCCTAACGGGGACCGTCGTCAGCGACAAAATGGAAAAAACCGTCATGGTGAGCGTTGAGCGGAAGTTCATGGATACAACCTTTAAAAAGGTTGTTAAGAGGACTCGCAAGTTCAGCGTCCACGACGAGAAAAATGAATGTAATACAGGCGATTTCATTGTCATATGCCAGACTCGTCCATTGAGCAAGACCAAGCGTTGGAGGTTTTTGGAAATGATAAAGAAGGCGGAGATAATCGGAGAGGCGGAAGCTAAATGATTCAACTTAGAACTGTTCTTGAAGCGGCGGACAATTCTGGCGCGAAAGTAGTACAGTGCATTAAAGTACTGGGTGGTTCGCGCCGCCGTTATGCGCGCGTTGGCGACATCATTGTTGTCGCGGTAAAGGAAGCCGAACCGCACACGCCGATTAAAAAAGGCGAGGTGAAAAAGGCAGTTGTTGTCCGCACTCGGAAAGAAATCAGGCGATCGAATGGTACCTATATTAAGTTCGATAGCAACGCTGCAGTGTTGATCAATGATGCCAAAGAACCTTTGGGAACGCGTATTTTCGGCCCCGTAGCACGAGAGTTGAGGGCAAAGCGTTTCATGAGAATTCTTTCTCTAGCTCCGGAGGTGCTTTAATGGCTGGAAAAGTGACCAAACTGAAAAAGGATGATATCGTTCAGGTGATTGCTGGTAAGGAAAGAGGAAAGAAGGGCAAAGTTTTGGCCTTCTTCCCAAATGAAGGGCGAATCACTGTAGAAAAGCTGAACATGCTCAAACGCCATACTAAAGGAGACGGGAAAACCCGCCAACCAGGTATTGTAGAGCAGGAGGGGAAAATGCATATCTCCAATGTGATGCTAGCTTGCGACAAATGCGGCAAAGGGGTTCGTGTCAAACGCAAGAAACTTGAAGACGGAAAACGCGTTCGCATTTGTCAAAAATGCGGCGAGGTGATGGACAGGGTATAACTGATGATCAATTTAAAAGTAGCGTACGAAGATAAGCATAAAGTGCAAGTCCAAAAGGACTTGGGGCTTAAAAATGTGATGGAAATTCCCAGACTTGAGAAAATCGTTATTAATATGGGTTTGGGAGAAGCGATTCAGGATTCGAAGCTAATCGAAGCAGGTGTCGAGCAACTGCGCATTATCTCTGGACAGATGCCGATAATTACCCGGGCCAAAAAGGCAATCTCAAATTTTAAGTTGAGAGAGGGAGTTCCTATCGGTGTGAAGGTAACGCTACGTGGCGATCGAATGTACGAATTTTTTGAAAGGCTGGTTGGTTTTGCTCTGCCGCGTGTTCGCGATTTTAAAGGGCTCTCACCGAAAGCATTTGATGGACGTGGAAATTATTCCTTGGGGATCAAGGAGCAGCTGATATTTCCAGAGATCGATTTTGATAAGGTCGATAAAATCAAGGGGATGAACGTTACCATTTGTACGACGGCCAGAACCGACGAAGAAGGCAAATGTTTATTGACTCACTTGGGGCTTCCTTTAAGGAAGTAACTTGAACTTTGGCCTCGCCTGCAAAGGTGGTGGCCCGGAAAAGAAAATGGCAAAAAAATCGCTGATCGCCAAATCAGAGAAGACAAAAAAATTTAAGGTGCGCGAGTATAACCGTTGCAATGTTTGCGGACGTCCGCGAGCGTTTCTCAGAAAGTTCGGTATGTGCCGAATCTGTTTTCGGGAACGTGCATTGTTGGGAGAAATCCCAGGCGTCACCAAATCCAGTTGGTAAACAGTCGCTTAAAAGCAATTAGCGAGCGCATTATATTCAGGAGTCTTAATCGCTTATGTCAATGACGGACCCTATAGCCGATTATTTTACCCGTATCCGTAATGGATTGATGGTAAAAAAAGATCGCATTGAAATTCCAAGTTCCAAGATTAAAACAAGAATCTCCGAGATTCTAAAGGAAGAAGGATTCATCCGAAACTTCCGTGTGTTCGAGGATGGCAAGCAGGGAATACTGCGCGTTTACTTGAAGTACGAAAGTGGAGAATCTGTAATCCGTGGAATAAAGCGAATCAGTACACCCGGTAAAAGAAATTATGTGGGTGCTGGGGAGGTTCCTCGAGTGTTGAATGGTTTAGGAATTGCTATCATCACGACCTCTTCGGGAGTTCTCACCGATGGAAAATGCAGGGAAAAAGCCGTGGGCGGCGAAGTGCTGGGCCACGTTTGGTAGATGGTGGATCGAAACGGTCGGCTAAAAATTAATATTAGGCAGAATTCAAGGTTCAAGTTATGTCTCGGATAGGCAAAAAATCTATTCCCGTACCTTCGGGAGTTGACTTAAAGATCAATGGTAACCATGTGACGGTCAAAGGACCTAAGGGTGAGCTGAAGCGCGATTTGCATCCTCTGATGAAAGTTGAAAAAGAGGGTGATGAGGCTCGAATTTTGCGCCCCGACGACACTCGCCAAAGTCGCTCTTTACACGGTTTGACCCGAACCTTAGTCAATAATATGGTGCTTGGGGTAACTCAAGGTTTTGAAAAGGCTTTGAAAATAGTTGGTGTTGGCTACCGTGTGGAATTAAAAGGTAGCACATTGGTTTTGAATGTTGGACATTCGCATTCGATTGAATATCCTGCACCTGCAGGGATCACATTTGATGTGGACGGTAAAGCCAATATCGTAAAAGTTGTAGGGATTAATAAAGAAACCGTGGGGCAAGCGGCAGCGGAAATTCGCTCCTTTCGGCCCCCGGAGCCCTATAAAGGGAAGGGAATTATGTATACGGACGAAAAAATCATTCGCAAGGCAGGCAAGACAGCCGGGGCCAAGAGCTGATCATGATGAATAAAAATGCAAGATATGAATTGAGAATCAAGCGCAAGCGACGCGTTAAGTTAAAAGTGCAGCGCAATAAGAATAAATTGCGCTTGACGGTGTATAAAAGTGCTAAGCATATTTACGCTCAGATCATTGATGATCTACAAGGCAAGACCCTGGTATCAGAGTCCAGTCAGTCAGCGGCGTTTAGAGAGCAATTGAAGTACGGTGGGAACGTGAAGGCCGCAGGCTTGGTTGGAAGTCTTCTTGGTGAAAAAGCTGTTAAAGAAGGCATCAAGGAAGTTTATTGCGACCGGAATGGTTTCATATATGCAGGTCGTATTGGTGCTTTAGCCGATGCAGTTCGAGAAAAGGGAGTACAGTTCTAGACATTCGGGCAGAGGGATGATCCTTGTGCTTAGATTTTATAGCAGGCTAATAAAAAAAGCGCTTTGAACGCTTATACAGCGCACGACCGGGTAACCGGATCGTACTTTAGCGGAGGTGTGGATTGCAGGAACAAAGGGACGCGAGACAAGAATATATTGATAAGGTGGTTAATATCCGACGTGTGGCCAAGGTAGTTAAAGGTGGTCGTAGGTTTGGTTTCAGTGCTTTGGTAGTCGTGGGCAATCGCGATGGCGAAGTGGGTTGGGGATTGGGTAAGGCCAGTGAAGTTCCAGAAGCGATCCGAAAAGGTGTGGAGCGTGCTAAAAAAAGTTTGGTCACTGTGCACTTGGATAAGGGAACGATCCCTCATGAAGTGATTGGTGCTTATGGCGCGGGTCGAGTATTAATGAAACCTGCCTCCAGGGGAACAGGAGTCATCGCTGGAGGGGCTGTGCGTGCTGTGTTAGACGCTGTGGGAGTTAAGGATATACTGACCAAGTGTCTTCGAACCAATAATCCGCATAACGTCGTAAAAGCTACAATCGAAGGCTTGGCATCGCTTCGTGGAGCTAAAGAATGCGAAAGAATGCGCGGCAAAGCATTATAACAAGGGAACATAAAGAATGAAGTTATCGAATTTAAAACCCGCACCAGGCGTCAATAAAAACAGAAAACGAGTCGGGCGCGGCATTGGCTCAACTCTTGGAAAAACCTGTGGTAAGGGTCAAAAAGGACAAAAATCTCGTTCCGGTGGAAGTCCGCATCCTTGGTTTGAGGGTGGTCAAATGCCGTTGCAAAGGCGTTTGCCTAAAAGGGGTTTCACCAATATTTTTAGAAAAGAATACGAGATTGTGAATCTTGCGCAGCTTGCAGAAATCACGGGAGTTGATCTCATCACTCCAGAGGTTTTAAAAGACCGAGGATTGATACATAAAACCGATCGTGTGAAAATTTTGGGCGATGGAGAGTTGTCGGTAGGCCTTGCCGTTCAAGCTCATAAGTTCAGCAAGACGGCTGTTGCGAAAATTGAAAAATCGGGCGGAAAGATTGAGACTCTATAAATGAGTGGAGCAGATTCATTTGGCAATGTTCTTAGGATTCCCGAGCTAAAAAAACGCATTATTTTTACACTGTGTTTGCTCGTCGTGTATCGTATTGGTACACATATCCCTACGCCTGGCATCAACACAGTTGCTCTGATGGAGATTTTTGAAAAGGCCTCGGGAACTATCCTGGGCTTTTTCAATATGTTTTCCGGTGGTGCTTTGAGCCGTTTATCGGTTTTTGCGCTAGGAATCATGCCTTATATTAGTGCATCCATTATCATTCAGTTGATGACAATGGTTTCGCCTTATTTAGCAAGGCTGAAAAAGGAAGGCGAGGCGGGGCAGAAAAAAATTACCCAATACACGCGTTACGGGACCATTGTGCTCAGTATGGTGCAAAGTTCTGGAATCGCCGTAGGGTTAGAAGCGATGAAAAGCCCATCGGGCGGAGCGATTGTTCCTCATGCTGGTTGGGAATTCAGAGTGATGACGATTCTCACTCTTACAGCAGGAACAGCATTTCTAATGTGGCTGGGTGAGCAGATCACTGAGCGTGGCATTGGAAATGGAATTTCATTGATCATTTTCTCTGGAATCGTTGCGGGTACACCCGCTGCTATTTTCCAATCAATGGATTTGATGGGGACCGGTGAAATTCCAGTTCTTGTCATGTTGCTTCTTTTGGTTGTCATGATTTTTGTTGTTGGAGCCATTGTTTTTACAGAAGGTGGGCAAAGGCGAATAGCGATTCAGTATGCGAAGCGCGTGGTGGGCCGCAAGATGATGGGTGGGCAAACCTCACACTTGCCGCTTAAGGTGAATACCTCGGGTGTTATTCCACCGATTTTTGCCTCCTCTATCATTATGTTCCCGGCAACTATTGCGCAGTTTATTAATGAACCTTGGATGCAGACAGTAGCGGGGTATTTGACACCCGGTAATATCGTTTACAGTATGTTTTTTGTTGGCGCGATATTTTTCTTCTGTTATTTCTATACAGCTGTTATATTCAATCCCATTGACGTTTCAGAAAACATGAAGAAGTCTGGCGGGTTTGTACCTGGTATTCGACCCGGTCAGAAGACTTCGGAGTATATTGACAGGATTTTATCGAGAATTACTTTTTATGGTGCAATATACTTATCTTTAGTCTGTATTTTGCCTGATTATTTGATAAAGTACTTCAATATACCATTTTATTTCGGTGGAACCAGTCTGCTTATCGTTGTGGGTGTGTCACTTGACACTATGCAACAGATTGAGTCGCATTTGGTAATGCGGAATTACGATGGTTTTGTCAAAAAGGGAAGGTTGAAAGGTCGGAGGGGTTGACCTATGAGGCTCATCCTTTTAGGGGCGCCTGGTGCAGGCAAGGGCACTCAGGCTAAACTGCTGAAGGAAAAATTCAGCATTCCGCAGATTTCAACGGGCGACATTTTAAGAAAAGCGGTTAAAGACCAAACTCAGGTTGGAGTAGAAGTCCAATCATTTATGCAAGCCGGGAACTTGGTTCCTGATGAGCTGGTCATTAACTTGATTAAAGAAAGAATCAAAGAAGAAGATTGTCAAGATGGTTTCATTTTAGACGGTTTTCCCCGGACTCAGGTCCAAGCTGGTAAGCTCACTGAAACACTAGGGGCAATGGGTATTGAGATCGACGCAGTTTTCGAGTTTTCCGTTGATAATAAGGCATTGGTTGAACGGTTAACGGGTAGAAGGACTTGTGCGGATTGTGGTGCAATGTTCCATGAAACTGCGAGAAAGCCCAAAGTCGAAGGAAAGTGTGACCAGTGTGGCGGGATCTTGTTTCAAAGGGATGATGATAAAAGAGAGACTATAATCAATAGACTGGAAATATATAAGCAGGAAACACAACCACTGATAAAATATTATAAACAACAGGGTCGGCTCAAAACCGTAGAGGGTCAGGGAGAT
>JAJDBG010000051.1 GCA_029261475.1 Nitrospinaceae bacterium | reverse complement strand
CCGTAAGCTTGTGGTAGCTCGAAAAAGCGGACGAACATTCCCTTGTCATTCCAGTGCTTCATGACCCGGTTGATTTTTTCCATGTACCCGTCGTAGTCAGCGTGAAGCGTGTCTTTAACGAAATCTTTTCCCGGCGGGGTCATGGGACTCAGCATGAATTTGTTCATGCCATGACGAACACCCTTTTCAATGATGGAGTTCAGTTGATCCTGATTCTCCACGTTTAAAGCAACGGTGAGCATTTGTTCTGGTAGATGAGATCCCAATTCCTCTTTGACTTGCTCAAGCAGAGAAACCTTTTCCCAGAATTTCTTTGCGTAGGCCGGGTTGCCACCACCGTGACCCATCGCTGAGTTCCCGTCGAAAGAGTAGTTGATGTATTTCAGTCCCGAACGAATCAGCATCCTGGCTTTTTCCCGATTGAGAGGAACGCCGCTGGTTGTCAGGAAACTTATTTTGTCGCGTACTTTATCCAGATACTGTTCTATATGGGGGCAGTCCATCGTCTCACCGAGGCCGACAAATACAACGTGGCTACAGTTTTCCAGCCAAGGTTCCAATGCGTCAAATTGCTCGGGGTGAAGGTATTTGTAATCTTCAAAAAGATAACTTTTGTCCGAGAAGCCGGCATTGCACATTTTGCAGGCCACTCCACAGGTATAGGAAACGGAAGTACTGACCACACGCGGCATGGGTGCCTGGACATTTTGCAGAGGTTTGGGAGCCTTGTCTTTGACTTGCTCAAGAAGGCATTGCAGAGTTTCCAGCCCGTCTGTGTTCTGGGTAAGCAGTTGTCTGGCTCTGCTCAAGTCGTCGGTCAGAATGGCTTGCAGGATTTCTTCTTTCAAACCGGATTCCTTTTGTGGATCAGAAAAAATCAAGAGCTTGTCCCGCGCCATTGGCAGGGGCTGGGATGCCGTACAATTTCAAGATACTCGGCGCAATGTCGTAGAGGGCCGCGCGTCTTGGTGAAACGGGTGTTTCCCCTTGCGGCGCACTGTATATATAGAGACCGTCTCTGGCGTGGTTGGCATCGTCGGGTCCGGTATCATTTTCGCGGGTATGGATCGATCCGTGGCCAACGGTGCCGACGGCACGCCAACTCAAATCCCCAAACAGGGCGAGCAGGTCGGGCGCGATTCCATTGATTTTTTTGTATATGTCTTCGGGCTTATAAATGACCGTGCCGATGGATGCCCCCGTTTCGTCACCGAGCGCGGTCAGTTTTTCGGTCAATTCTGCACGCAAGTTATCGTAATCTTCTGGAGCGACGGTTCCCTTGGGTTCGCGTCCACGAACATTCAGAAAAATGCGTGAGTAATAGCCACCCTCGGCCCAGACTTTTGTGTTTTCCCAATCAATGCCGACCTTGGTAGGATTTTGCAATCCTTCAACCGGTCCGTTCAGCTTGAGGTAACCTTCCTGAATGAGCCATTCATTGATACAGATTCCGCCGATCATGTCCCGCGCACCGTGGTCGGAGACGACCAGTATTGCTGTGTCAGGTCCCGCCAGTTCCAATAGTTTTCCGATGCGTTGATCGGAGTAAATGTAGAAATCGCGGATGCTGTTTTCGTAAGGATTGCCGGGAACGAAACGTGGATGTGTGGGACTGCAATATTTCCAGAGTCCGTGATGAATCCTATCGACTCCCATTTCCACCATCATGAAAAAATCCCAGTCCTTCTCCTTCGCCATGTACTCGGCTTGATCGTAATGGTTCTTCGCCATGGCGTGAATTTGTTGCAAGAGGTTTGCCTTATCGTCCGTGCGGAAATTCATCACATCGGGGATGTAAGCTCCGGTTGCGCGTTCCAGCTCCTCTTTCAGTTCTGGCGGATGCGTGTAGGCACTTTTCGCATTGGGAGTGAGGAAGCAGGAGGTTGACCAACCGCTGATGGGCTTGACGGGATAGCTCGGCGGGAAGCTGAGCACGACCGATTTTTTGCCAAGCCGACCGAGGTGATCCCAAACCATGTCTTCCTTAAACGCCAGCGAGGTGGCCATGGAAAGGTTGTCGTAACTGCGATCCTTACGATTGCGGAAACCATAGACACCAAGATAGCCGGGGTCTTTCCCGCTCATCATACAGGCCCAGGCCGGGACGGTGATGGGCGGAAGCGAACTTTCGAGCGGACCGTAAACGCCTTGAGTCATCAAACGATTGAGATTGGGCAATTGGTCGCGCCAGCGGTCGAAGACCAATTCGGGAGCGGCGCAGTCTAGCCCCAGTACCATTAATTTTTTTGGAGGTTTGCTCATAAAATTTTTAGTCGATATAACCGAGTGCTTCGAGACGGTCCAGGGTTTCCTGCTCTAATTCCATTTTCTGGGAATCGTCGGGTCGCCGTTCCATTTGCGCGTACAAGTTTAGCAGAGCATTTTTTATAGGGCGATCTTCCAAGGCACTGTGCGTGAAAATATCATTTTGCTCTTTGGGGTCTTCGAGTAGATTGTAATACTCAAACGATTCATTGAGCGGATCGTAAATCAGTTTCTCTTCGTTGCTTCGAGCCATGTAAACCGTTCTGAGGATCGACTGCTTCCAATCGTCGCAACCCAGATTGAAGCTGGAAATATCCAGATGAGCAAAGCTGAAGGCATCATCCACGTCGAGTTTCCCCTGGATCAAGGAAAGCAAACTCCTTCCGCGGAAATCTTCAACCGCAGGGAGACTGGCCAGTTCCAGCAGGGTCGGGGCGATGTCCATGTTCTGGACTTGTGTTGTGATCCTCTGTCCACGAGGAAAGTGTTTGGGATAATGAAAAATCAGCGGTGCGCGAACCAACTCATCGTAAAGAGAGGTTTGATGCAAGGTGCCACCGTGATCGAGAAATTCTTCACCATGATCGGCCCCTATGATGATGAGGGTATCGTCGAATTTCCCCAGCTCCTTCAATTTGCTGATGAGCTTGCCGATGTGATGGTCGGTGTAAAGAATTTCCTGATCGTAGAGGAGAACCAAATCTTCCAGCTCCTCCGCAGTCAAAACTTTTTTGCCTTCCAGCACCCGCTTTAATTCCGGGCTTCTGCCCAGCTCGGTATTCAATTTCTTTTCCGTGAAGGATTCATTGAACGGCTCCGGTGCGTTGTAGTCGGAATGCACATCGCAATAATGGACCCACATGAAAAAAGGATGATCTCCGCTACGCTGGTCGAGCCATTCAAAGGCATGCTGGTTGACGGCATCGGCACGTGCCTTCATCTCTTCCAGGCCAACATAATGGTCAAAGCCTTCGGCAAAACCGCGCTTGTCTGTCAGGAAATCGAGAACGCAAGAGACAAAGCCAGCAGTTTCATAGCCACTTTGTTTCAGAATAGATGAGATGAGTGAATGCTCTCCATTGAAGCGGGAGTTCTTTTCTATCATCCCCAACTCAGGAGGAAACTTGGAAGTCAACATAGAAGCGAGAGACGGAATGGTCCAGGGAGCCTGAGCAATTGCGTTTTCAAACAGCACTCCATTTTCAGCCAGTCGATCAATATGCGGGCTGGTGCCACGTTCGTAACCGTAACATCCGAGATGATCGGCCCTCAAAGTATCTATCGTTAATAAAGCAATATTGGGCTTCATAAAATTATCTTTTAGAGAAATGAATGCGTTTTATATACCAGCGGAGGTACTCTGCCCCTCCGTAGCGGGTCGTAAAATGCGCTAGCGAATATTTGTAGAACATTTTCATTGCGCTCTATTTACAAGCGGAGGTACTCCGCCCGCCTATTCGATGTAGCCGAGAGCTTCCAGACGTTCCAGGACCTCCCGTTCCATCTCAACCGATTCCGCATTTGCCACGTTTAGAGAATCTTTCCATAGAGTTAAAATATTTTTTAGCTCAATGCACTTAGGATCGTTTTCATCGTAACGATTGACCGTTTCCGCAGAGTCCCGTTGCAAGTCGTAGAATTCGTAGTCGTCCTTGATCGGATCATAAATTATCTTATCGGCACCCTTGCGCGCCATGTAAAGCGTTTTGAAGATAGAAGGCTCCCAATCAGCGAAACTTTCCGCATCTTCCGCGACCCCCAAGTGAGAGAAACAACAAGAATTTTCCTGTGTCGTATCGAATGAAGTGAGCAGGCTTTGCCCGCGCAGATCGTAGGAATTCTCTATTTCACACAGCTCAAGTAAAGTGGGAAGAAGATCGATATTTTGAACAGGAGTAGCCACCCTCTTCCCCGCAGGTATCCGCTTCGGAAAACGCAAAATGAGCGGGACATGAACCAACTCCTCGTAAAGAGAAGTCGTGTGAAGAGTGCCACCATGCTCCATGAACTCCTCACCATGGTCCGAGGCGATGGCCGTCACAGAATTATCGAGAATATTTTTTTCCTTGAGACGGTCCCACAACAGACGCAATTGATTGTCCAGATAATTTATTTCCTGATCGTATAGCAAGCGCACCCCAGCCGTTTCCTCAGCAGACAAAGAACGGCGTTTTTTGATCACATCCTGCAAACAGCGCGTTGTGCCCAACTCCTTTTCAGCAAAGGAAAGACCAAAAGCAGAGTCAAAAGGTGGAGGCGGATTGTAGTCGGCGTGAACATCGTAATAATGCACCCAGAGAAAAAAGGGTTTTTCAGTGTCGATGCTGGACAGCCATTCAAAGACCCGTTGATTGATTTTGTCCGCACGAACATTTTGCGGATGCACCTCGTAAGTATCAAAGCCCTCCGCAAAGCCGCGCGAGTCCGCAAGGAAATCGCAAGTGACGAATCCAGCCGTCTGATAGTCCTTGTCTCGAAATATTTCAGCCGCGCGAAGCGAGTCATCAGGAAAACGCGAATTGTGACTCGTCATCCCGATCTCCGGCGGATGCTTCGAAGTCATCAAAGAAGCCAGCGATGGCAAAGTCCAGGACGACTGTGCCAGTGCATTCTCAAACACAAGGCCATCCTCAGCGATCGAGTCGAGAAACGGACTGGTCGGACGCGCATTGCCGTAACAACCCAAGCCATCGGCTCGGAGCGCATCGATGGTGATCCAAATCACATTCGGTTGTTTAGGCGTCATAATGAAATATGTAAGTTATAGAGGTCACATGAACTTATCGGAAGAAAAGGCACGAGCTTGAATTTGCAGATATTCGGATTTTGAAGGACATCAAAAAAAATACTTTTCGATGCGGGCTTGTATGGATTTGCCAAGCTCTGTCGAATTGATTTCTGGTGATTAAAATCTAAATTTAAAAAGTGTTAGAGGCTTAGTTCGAGTCCCCTGATTATTCATATGAGGAAATATATCTTCACTTTCGTGGTCATAAATGGGGCCATAGAATGAAGGCAAAGTCTTTTCTATTCGATGCTCTTCTGACTTATTTGTATTTTCTTTTGGCTTACGCCAAGTATTTTCTTCGTCTTTAGGAGCTCTCCAGCCTTTTGATTCACCCAAAATTCTTTTTGAAAGGGGAATTTTTGAATCGTCTTCAACTATTATTGAGGAGTGTGGATTTGCCAATACAATCAGATTGCACCATAGCGAAAGACTCAGGAGTAAAACAAAAATGGGGATGAATTGAAAGCAAAGTGGGTCTGCTTTCATAAAATTGAATGAAAGAGATTTTATTTCCATTGTAATGTTTCAAACCAATAGCTGTGTGTGGATTCCAACCATGTGTCTGCATCTCTAAAAACGATCCAGGAATTTAGAAAATTGAGAAAGTCAGGATCGCTTTTATTTATTGCAAATCCGGTCTTGGTGATTAAAAGAGGCTCAGATAGAGGTACGTCAATCTTTTCCGGGTGCTCCAGAGCAATGAATTGTGGGATTGGATAAGACTCAAGATATGCGTGTATTTTACCTGACACGACTGCATCCCTGGCTTCGTCACTTTTCTGAAAAACTCTTATTGTGGCCTTGTCGAAAACCTTTCTGGCAAGGCTTTCTGCAACGGTTGTCGATATAACACCTATGTTAATGGACTTTCTGTTGAGCTCTTCAATTTTAGTTATATGTTTGGTTAGCTCTATGTTGGTTGCAAAGCCGACGCCCGACTCGTCGTAAGGATTACTAAAATTTATTGAAAGTGCTCGTGTTGGCGTAATGGATATTCCAGATATAATAATATCTATCTTGCCTGCTTTGAGGGCGGGAATAAGTTCATTCCAATCATAAACAGTTAGCTTAGGGGTAACGCCCATATCCTGAGATAGTTTTTTGGCAACATCAATCTCAAAGCCTTCCAACTCACCCTTTTTTCCTTTCATGGCCCATGGAGTGAATAAAGCAACACCCACACGGAGAACCCCACTTTTTATGATCTGATCGAATTTTTGATGTGGCGTAGTTTCACTTGCCCATACGGAGTGGGAACTCGCAAAAATTAAGCAAATAATAATATAAGCACACGCGAGCAAATACCGCATCTTCCTAAAGGTTGTTTCTATCATGAATTTTTACTTATCCTCAAAATTGGGCAATATAAAAAGTTTAGGTATTTTTGGAGACTGCTGAAAAAGGCAGACCTTTGATTAAAATTTGAAGCTTTATTCAACAAGTCCTTTTGGTAAAACCACTGGAATAATAATACCCTTAAAAGTGCATTGTTAAAATAATTAAAAGCAGTTCTGAATTTATGTTTGTTGTTAGAAAGTCAGCTTTATTTTTATGATTCTATCTATTAGGGAATTAGAATACCGATCAAGGAAAATAGTAGGACGGGGTTTGCGGGTTTTGTTTTAGTTTGCGTTTGTTGAGTTGTTTCCATATTGGGTTTTCGGGGTCGCTGGATTTTACATACAGTACGGAGATGAGGTCTTCGTAGATGGGGGTCCAGCCTTTTTGCTTGTTCATTCTGAGATGAGTTTGATAGGCCTTTCTCGCCAGTACGAAGTCGCTTGGATATTTTTCCAGCAGACTTTCCCAACCCTTCCCTCCTGAGGAGAATTTGATACTATCGTTCAGCAAGTCTTCTGGATACACGGTTCTAAATCTTCCGTCAACGGATATTTTATTTTCAGGCAATTTCCATATCAGGTATTCGCCCCAGTCGAAGGGATTCCAAATATTTCCCGAGAGTTTGTTTTCACTCATGAAGCGGGCGGCGTATACGGGGTAGACTCCGGGATCTACAAATATCTGGAACTGGTTGGCGGAGTTTTTCAGATACCCGACGCTTGCCTGCGCCAGTCCAAACAGGAGCAGGCAGAGCATTGCGGGCTTGCGCACGCTTCTGTAGAGGTTCTGGCTCCAATGAATGACCCACATTTTTGCGTGTTCCATCAGGAAAGGAGTCATGGCGATTGCGGCTAGCGGAACGTGTCGCTGGTGTTTGTAGGCGAAGTAGATGGATGGGAAGATGATGAATGTGTCCCATCGCCATTTGTTTTTTGTCGTGAGCCAGGCGCATATAAAAAGAATCGTAAAAAGTTTGAAGGGCCATTGGTGCAGATGCCATAAGGGAATGCCGTTCCATTCGGTGATATTTCTTGGCAAGGACAGGCTGTGCATGAAAAAGGCCCATAGCTCGTAGCCGTAGGGATTGAGCAAGGTGGCGATTGCCGATGCCAGCGCACAAAGAAGGAGCGGCGAACGGATGTTGCGTGTGCGGATGACATCGTATAGCGCGGCGGTTCCTAAAATTGCCAATCCTGCGAGTGTCCCGCCATGGGTGTTGATCCACAGAATGAATAGCAGAGGTATCGAAATCAGCAGGGTTTTTTGATTTGTGAATTTCGAATTGATTGCCCCTCTTCCCGCTTCCTCTTGGGCATTGAAATAATACTGGAGAGCCAGTATGAGCAGGGTCCAAAAGAAATAACTGAACAAATGTGGGCGTGGCATGAATCCTGGAGCCAATATGGGAATCAAAAGACTTAGGACCAGAAAGGGGCCGAGATTGCCTTGACCTTTTTCAAAAACATTTCGGGCCAATAATGCGATGATGCTCAAGCCGATTGTCATTTTGAAAATGAGAATGCCTGTCGAGCCGAAGAAATCGTATAATTTGAAGAACAGAATTTCCGTCAGCCACTCGTGGTTGATCCATGTAGCATCTTGTGCGGTGTAGGAATAAGGGTCGCTTGTGGGCAATGCCCCTTGTCGCCAGGCATCCTCGCCAAATTTGATATGCCCCCATAGATCGGGGTCGGCGGTGATCAGCGAAAATTGGTTGAATGCACTGAATAAAAGAACGAGCAGGAAAAGATGTCGGCTGGCAAATACGGGGATTTTTTCTAGAGTTTGATTCATTGAAGTCCTACTGCTCGTGATGATTTTGCCTTAAAAATTCGCTAGGGCATTATATCAGCACTGGTATAATAAAACCTGTGCTTGTCTTTAGCACATGGCAGATACAATAGCAGGCACTGTATTTTTAAACTTTTAAAAGTTGAGTAGCAATGAAAATTATTGTTTGTGTGAAACAAACCCTGGATACGAACGCAAGCATCGAAATAAAAGATGGAGCCATTCATGCTCCCGGTTCGGCTCGTATCATGAATCCTTACGACGAATTTGCGGTCGAAGAAGCGGTGCGCATCAAAGAAAATCAGCCGGATACGGACATAACCCTCATCACACTGGGTGGCGAGAACTCGCGAGACATTCTCAAGACGGGTCTGGCTATGGGAGCGGATCGGGCTGTTCATATCATCGATTCGGATCTGGATGATTTTGATGGATTGGCAATCGCTCGAAAATTGTACGAAGTCATCAAAGACAGGGAGTTCGACCTAGTATTGTGCGGGCGGCAGGCGGTCGATCAAGATCGCGCTCAAGTTGGGCCTGCATTATCGGTTCTTTTGGATATCCCCGCAATAACGGTTGTGACGAAGATAGATTTTTCTGAGGATTATAGTCGTGTCGTCGCCACTCGACAAATTGAAGGTGGGGCGGAGCGGATAGAGTCGCCTCTTCCTTTGCTTGCGACCTGTCAAAAAGGACTCAACACCCCTCGCTTGCCTTCGCTAAAAGGAATCATGGCCGCAAGAAAAAAGGAAGTGGTGGAAATCACTGATCTTCCAAATACCGCTGGTAGTGTTGAAAATGATGCAAAATTAAGAATTCTCGAACTGAGTCTTCCTCCGCAAAGAAAATCGGCTATAATGTTGGAGGGTCAGCCTTTGGATATGGCTAAGGAATTGGCTCAGGCCCTGCGAGAAAAGGAAAAAGTTTTATAATTCGAAAAGAAATCTATTCATTATATATATAATATATAAAACAGGAGCCGGGCATGGAAGAAACGTCTACTACAGCACCAACACCAGAGGACAAGGGTGGTTTGCAGAGGCTGAAAGATTTTGCCTATAAAAATCGCGGCGAATTGGGCATGGCGGCTTTGGGTATTTATTTGTTTTTACTTGGTTTAGGGACAGTTGGTGAGATTTGGGATGTGCAATGGATACTGGATCTCCCCCTATTTCGTCCGCCAGGAAAATTCTAAACCGTTTTTTGCATGGGTCTGCCGGAGTTGGGTCACTTCGACTCGGTTAAATTTAGAAATCACATTTTTTGACACGATATATTCATAGTGGGCTTGGCCCGTGAAAGTAATTTATGACTGATAAGAGTAGTATTTTTGTTTGGATTGAATGTCAGGGAGAACAGATCAAACCCGTATCGCTGGAAGCCCTTCATTGTGGACTCCAACTATCTGAGAGCAGTGGGCAAAAAGTTTGCGCTGTTTTATTTTGCGGTTCTAAAGTTCCTGATTTGAGTCCCCTCTCCGATTTTGCACCCCACTCCTTAAAGGTTTTCAGTCACGGGCGATGGCAGGATCATAACAGCCAGGCCGTTTCCAGTACCTTTTTCAAAATGATTCAAGAACAGTCGCCGCGGCTCATACTCCTGCCAGCCAGTAATCATGGCAAAGAATTGGGAGCCTTATTGTCTGGACTCGCCCAAGCCCCGCTTGCAAGCGATTGCATCGAAGTCGAATGTTTGGGCGAGAATGATTTTAAGGTAAAACGCCCCATCTACTCTGGCAAAGCCTACGCAAGTCTGGCCCTTGAAGGCGCGGGACTTCACATCATCACCTTGCGCCCCAATGTTTTTCGAGGCGAGAGTGGATCTGCAACGGTTTTACCTGAAGCGGACATCAACACTACAGAACCCGAGTCCCTTTCCTTAATCGTTCGCGAAGTGATCAAAGAAGCAGGGAAGATTGATGTCACCGAGGCGCGAGTCGTCGTTTCTGGCGGATTAGGAATGCAGGGTCCTGAAAACTTCGGTCTTTTGGAAGACCTAGCCTCTGTTTTGGGAGGTACCGTCGGCGCAAGTCGTCCGGTAGTGGATAACGGCTGGAGAGATTATTCCAATCAAGTTGGGCAAACAGGGCGAAGTGTTTCACCAGATTTGTATATTGCCTGCGGAATTTCCGGCGCGGTTCAGCACATTGCAGGAATGTCAGGCTCCAAGTGCATTGTTGCCATCAACAAAGATCCCAATGCGGCGATTTTCTCCGTTGCCCAATACGGTATTGTGGGAGACGCTCTCGAAATAGTTCCCCTGCTCACCGCAGAATTTAAGAAAATCCTCAATGGATAAGCTTTTAAAGTCTCTCGCAAAGAAATTAAGAGAGGCAGAATCCTCACTCCAGATCAATGCCGATCAAATACTGGCTTTCAAGCACTATTTAGAAGAACTTCAAGGCTGGAACGACAAAGTTCGCTTGACAGCCGACCCTTCCCCAGACCGTCTAGTAAATATTCATTTGTTCGATTCCCTTCAATTTGGGCAACTGGTTTCCCCATCCGGTTCACTCATAGACATTGGAAGCGGCGGCGGCTTCCCCGGAATTCCTCTGAAAATATTGTATCCCGAGCTGGAAGTCGCACTCATAGAGACGCGGCGTAAGCGGGCAAACTTTCTGAAACATGTTGTCCGAACCCTAAAGCTGAAACAGACCCGAGTCATCGAAGGCCGCGGCGAAGAAGTCGCCCTCCCCTTTTCTTCCGGCAGTGATTTTGTGGTCTTTCGTGGATTTTCCGAGTTGATGACTAATTTATCAGTTGGTGGGCGGCATGTTAAGACAGGAGGGAAAATAGTTGTTCAAAAAGATAGAGATGAATTTGTGCCCGGAGTGACCCAACTGCCCGCGGATTGGCTGGCCGATAAGGAGTTTCCTTTTTCCGGGGTCGACTCCAAAGAATCCTGCATACTGTCCTTTCAGAAACAAATCTAGAAATTGTTTCACGTGAAACAATTTCCCAAATTGCTTCCGTGTGAGATAGACCAAGCCTGTTGAGTGAGTGCCCGTTTTTTGTTTTGATATGAGTATTTCACAGAGTTGACCTCACTCTGCAGTTAGTTGCTCTGGAATTCAGGCACCCTACCCCACTGAAAAACCGCAATGTTTCACGTGAAACATATAAAAAGGCAAACATTTGATTGCCCTGAACAATGCCTCCCTATATAATAAAACGGATTTGATGATTTCTAATTTACCAAGTTAAGCGATGGTTTGATTTTTGATCGCTTTAACGCAACAGATTGTTTTAATGAGTCATTCAGAGCGGGGGGAATGAAAAAAATAATTTGTGTTGCCAACCAAAAAGGTGGCGTGGCAAAAACGACGACGGCAATCAATCTTTCTGCGTGCATTGCCTTATCGGGAAGAAAAGTTCTTCTGATTGATATGGACCCTCAGTCCAATGCTTCTTCGGGCCTGGGTGTATCGGTCGAGGAGGGGCAAAAAGGTGTCTACGAGCTTTTGCTGGGTGAGGCCACTTTGGAGGAAGTCATTTATCCTACCGAGATTGAAACGCTCAAGGTGGTTCCCGCTTCGGTGAGTCTTGCCGGTGCCGAAATTGAGCTGGTTCCACGGCCTGGCAGGGAAACTCGTTTGAAGCAGGCGATTGAGGCTTCCGACACTTCGTTCGATTTTATCATCATTGATTGCCCTCCTTCTCTGGGTCTGCTCACTTTGAATGCTTTGGCTCTTGCCCATTCTGTTCTCGTTCCCATGCAATGTGAGTATTATTCTTTGCAGGGCCTGACGCATTTGTTGAAAACTTTGAAGGGTATCAAGCACTCCCTGAATCCTTCTTTGAGGGTGGAAGGTATTTTGCTGACGATGTATGATCCGCGCACCTTGCTCACCGGGCAGGTTAAGGAGCAGGTGGCTACCTATTTTGGAGATTTTCTTCTAAAAACAGTCATTCCGCGCAATGTTCGTTTGAGTGAAGCACCCAGTCACGGAAAGCCGATTGTTCTCTATGCTGGCAGGAGCAAAGGTGCAGATGCTTATGTGGAGCTGGCAAGGGAAATTATCGCCCGATCTAAATTGAATTCAACCTTTTAATAGCGGCTATATATAATGAATAGAAAAGCACTCGGAAAAGGCATTGGTGCTCTCATTCCAGACTTTGATTTAGAGCCTCAGGAGCAAGGTAAACCGACAGGTGGAGATTTGCTGATCGACGAAATCTCACCGAACCCGCTTCAGCCGAGGAAGTATTTTGATGATGAGAGGCTGGAGGAGTTGACCCAGTCCATAAAGGAAAATGGTGTTTTACAGCCTGTCATCGTTCAAAAGACGGACACGGGGTATGAGCTGATAATGGGTGAGCGGCGTTGGCGCGCTAGTAAAAAGGCAGGACTAAAAAAAATTCCTGCAATTGTCAGAACCGCAACGAATACGGAATCTCTAAAATGGGCTCTGGTCGAAAATGTCAATCGACAGGATTTGAATCCTATCGAGGAGGCGGAAGCATTTTCCAAGCTTGCTAACGAGTACGGTCTGACTCAGGATAAAATCGGCCAGGCTATGGGTAAAAGCAGAGCTACGGTGGCAAATACCTTGCGGCTTCTGAAGTTACCGCGCAAAATAAAAGAGAATATGATAGCGGGAAGTATCTCGATGGGGCACGCGAGAGCCTTGCTGGGCCTGGAATCGGCGAAGGAAATGGAAGCTTTGATGGATAAAATCCTTTCCGAGGGTTTGACTGTCCGGCAAATAGAAGAGCGGGTGAACCAGCAATCGACGAAACCTTCTCAAGTTAAAGGTAAAAAAGTAGCCCAAAAGGACATATTTGTTAAGGAGTTTGAGCGGGAGATGGCTGGTAGGCTGGGGGCGAAGGTTGAATTAAAACCTGGCAAAAATGGCGGAAAATTAATAATCAGCTATTATTCATTGGACGATCTGGAGCGATTGAGAGAGCTTCAAATTCCAAAAATAATGGACTGATCTAAAGAATATCTCAATATTCAACTTGAAGTTAATCGGTTTTATTGAGAAAATACAATCACTTACGATTCTTTTGTTTTGATATAGGAGAAAAACATGATCCCTAAAATGGGTGACAAGAGCATCAAGGCGTACATGAGTAACGAAACGGTTTTCAAGGGTAATTTGAGTTTTGTTGGGACCGTTAGGATAGATGGCAAGTTTGAGGGAAAAGTGGAGACGGCCGATACTCTAATCATTGGAGAGATGGGCGAAATCAAGGCCGATATTGAAGTGGGTTCCTTGATTTGCATGGGAAAAGTAGAAGGCACGGTTCGCGCAAAGGATAAAGTTCATCTCATGGCCAGCAGTCGAGTTTCGGGAAGTATTTTGACTCCTTCTCTAACGATTGAGCAGGGTGCGATTTTGGATGGCAACTGCAATATGTCTGGTACGGTGGAGGAGGCAAAAAATGTCATTCCTTTAAATAAAACCGAAAACAAGGAGGCTAAGGGTTGAAAATTAATTTTTCTCCCTCTGTTATATCTTAAAATATGGAGAACCAGACCCCGGGCCTTTTATATATCATTGCGACGCCCATTGGTAATTTGGGTGACATCACGCTTCGAGCACTGGAAATATTAAAGCAGGTAAATTTAATCGCCGCAGAAGATACCCGCCGGACAAAAAAATTATTAAACCATTTTGAAATAACAACCCCTCTGACAAGTTACAACAGCTATAACCAGGAAAAAAAGACATCTGATTTGATTGCCCGAGTTAAATTGGGTCAATCCTTGGCACTGGTTTCCGATGCGGGCACGCCCGGTGTTTCTGATCCATTATATCATTTGGCGCGTTCAGCTGTAGACGAGGGGATCGTTGTGCAGGCCGCACCGGGGCCTTCGTCCATTCTGGCCGCCCTCGTTGTTTCGGCTCTGCCGGTAGACAGGTTCATTTTTGAAGGATTTCTGCCGAGAAAAAAAGGTCGTCAAACATTGTTAAGAGAGCTGGCTGAGGAGTCTCGCGCCATAGTTATTTTTGAATCCCCTCACCGTATTCAAAAAACCTTAAAAGATTTGTCCGAACACATGGGTGATAGGAAAGCGGCCTTGTCCAGGGAATTGACAAAGATCCATGAAGAGACCATCCGCGGACCTTTGTCAGAGCTTGCGCAAATAGAAAAAAACTGGAAAGGTGAAATCACTTTGGTGATCGGTCGAAAGTCCAAATAGTGAATCATTGCAAAAGGAGACTGGGATGGCGGATTTAAATTTATCCCTGTTGAGCGTAAGCGATTATGAATTGATTGGGAACGCTAATCCAAAAGACTTTCATAGCCCTTCCACTTGCAAGGAGCTTGAAAGAATTATCAAAAATCTCGGGGACAATTTACGCGATTGTAGCAGGCTCGAGCGAAAAATTCATAGTCGCTGGAAGAATGCCATCCTTTCTATTCTTGTCCCGGCGGGAGAAGAGGTGCAGGGGCCTTGGGAGCGTCAGGGAAAAGTTAAAATAGAAGGTGTCTTTCGCGGTGATTTGCGATCTCATGATGAAATCATTATCGGACAATTGGGTTTGGCTGTAGGAGATTTTTGCGCGACTTCTTTGATCTGTAGTGGAAATATTGAAGGAAATATTCTCGCCGACGGCAAGGTATTGCTGAACCCGGGTGCTCGAATGGAAGGGAAAATTTCTGCCCCGAGTATCCTGATTCAAGAAGGAGCAAAGTTTGAGGGAGCCTGTAAAATTTTGGGAGATAAAAAAGCGAATAATTTCTCCTGGTCAAATTGGGGAAAATGATAACAGTAGCGTTGGGATTTTTTCAGGCCCAGAAGTTTTATTGATTCATTCTTGATTCCTGGATTATTTAAAAAAACATTTTAATTTTTAGAGTAGAAATATGAAAAAACTTTGGGGCGGCCGATTCAACAAATCAACAGACCATTTGATGGAGGAATTTTCTGCTTCCATTTCATACGATCAACGTCTTTATCCCTACGATATCGAAGGAAGCATCGCGCATTGCAAGATGCTTGAAAAATGCAAAATAATTAAAGCAGGAGAAGCAAAAAAAATAATTGCCGGTCTTAAAAAAATCTTGGGTGAATTTGAGCGTGGTGAATTCGAGTGCGATGAAAAACTCGAAGACATTCACATGAATATAGAATCACGATTGACTCAAATGATAGGCCCGGTAGCGGGCAAGTTACACACTGCAAGGAGCCGCAACGATCAAGTCTGCCTGGACGTGCGCCTTTATTTGCGAGAAGAAACCTGCGAGATCGAAAAAGCACTTGGACAGCTCTGTCAAACCTTATTGAAATTGGCGCGGAAACACATCGACTGGATCATCCCCAGTTACACGCATTTGCAACGCGCCCAGCCGATCCGATTTTCCCACCACCTGCTCGCCTACATGGAAATGGCCTTGCGCGATCGAGAAAGATTGCGCGACCAATACAAACGCATCAACGTCATGCCTCTAGGATCAGCGGCCCTGGCCGGAACGAATTTTCCCATTGATCGAAATTATACGGCGAAGCTTTTAAAGTTTCCCGAGATCACGCACAACAGCATGGACGCGGTGAGCGATCGCGATTTCTTCATCGAATTTTGTGCGACAAGCTCCATCATCATGATGCACCTGAGCCGACTCTGCGAAGAGATCATCCTCTGGTCTACCAGTGAATTTGATTTTATGGAACTTTCCGATGCCTATTCCACGGGAAGCAGTATCATGCCGCAGAAGAAAAATCCCGACTCCGCAGAACTCATACGCGGAAAGACCGGACGCGTGTACGGCAACCTTGTTTCACTTCTGTCGATGATGAAGTCTCTTCCGCTTGCATACAATCGCGATTTGCAGGAAGACAAAGAACCTCTCTTCGATACCGTTGATACCGTTTACAAATCGGTGGCCTTGATGAATGAAATGTTAAAAACGGCAAGCTGGAAAAAAATCCCGCCAGAGAAATTGAGTGCGCGCGGTTTTCTCACCGCTACCGATCTTGCCGACTACCTCGCGCAAAATGGAACACCCTTTCGAGAGGCTCACGAGATCACCGGAAAAACTGTGGCCTATTGTTTGCAAAAAAATAAAACACTCGATACGATTACGCTGGAAGAACTGCAAGCACTCTCGCCTAAAATTAAAAAAGATGTGTTCGCGCATATTTCAATGGAAGGCTCGGCAGACAGGAAAAACGTTTACGGTGGGACTGCAAAAAATCAGATCGAAAAGCAAATAAAACGATTGGAAAAAAAATTAAAAGAGTTTAAAAAAATAACCCGCTAGAAATGGATGCTTGTCTCTGTAGCAACCATCGTATGTTAAAAATTAAATCCATTCGCAAGCCATGAAAAATCGAATCCAAAAAATAATGATTTTCCTGACCGTAGTTTCGATCCTGAGTCTCGGCCTGAACGCCTGCGGATACAAAGCCCCGCCCAAGCCCCCTCAGGAGTCGGGTTGATCTCGTCTTTTAAGAGCGGTATTGTCGATTGTTTGCACCTGCTTTAAAGTAGAGAGCTAAAAAATTTATACAGCTCAAAGATCAAGTAATAATGAAACTATATTCAATCACAGACAGTCCCGATCTTTATGGCGAGTCAATCACCTGTCGCTACTCCCCCCTCAAAAGTCTCCTGTTTTCCACCCTCTTCTTATCGATTTCGTTGTTCTCTGTAGTTTCGGCTTATCACGGCGGATCATTGGGATTTGGAGAAAGTATGCCGCCCGCTCTTTTATATATCCTCGGGAGCATTTTCGGGGGCATGGCACTAATGGCCTATTCAAAATTTCTCAAAGCTCTCCAGTCAGCCAACTGGATAGTAAAATTTGGGGCCAATCAAATATTGATCAAATACAGATCCTATTTGAACGACCATCTCCCTGAAGAAGATTTTGTAATTGTGGAGATCCCCTTTTCCGAGATCGAATGGGTTCGGAAAACGAAAGAGACGGTTTATACAGAAGATTCTGAATCCACACTCACCCGATTTTATACATTCCTGGACTTTAAATTGAAGTCGCCGGATGTTGAGGAATTAAAAAGTGCGTTGAAGTTCGAGCGTACGCGAAGGCCGCCGATTGAAAGCATGAATCACGATTTATTCATTGCCAGGAAATATAAAAAATCCGAGCAAGAAATAAATGAATTGAAAGAGAGGATACGAATCGAAAAGATCAAACATCCAAGAGGAGGCGGAAGAATCACTGGCGTGAACAAACATTATCCCGTGAGAATGATAGAGCCGAACATTTTGCGAGTGGAGTGGAATGGACTGCGCCCAAGGATCGGTCAATTGCTGAATTTACTGCAACAAAAAATCACCATAGAACCAGAAATAAAAATAAAGAGCGACTACACTTCAAGCCGATCCAGTATCAATCTGGACGATCAAATTTTGGATTTAGTAGAACGAGGTAGTAAACTAGAGGCTATAAAATTGGTCCGCATCAAATATGGATATTCATTAACGGAAGCAAAAGGATTTGTAGAAAAACTCGGTGATAAATAATCAAATAGTTTACTAAGGGTCAAATCTTGAATTGATATATTTCATTGAGAAAATACCCAGTCCAAAAGTTACAGCGATGCACAGCCAGCTGAATACATCACCGTAGAGGGTGTAGTAAGTATTGGTCCTGGGATGGATGCGGATGTTTGTTAGCAAAACTTGCTTCTCAAAGATGCCCGTTGTTTTTAGAATAGAGCCGTCCCGGCCGATAGCACCCGAAATTCCCGTATTTGCAGAACGCACGATGGGCATACGGTTTTCAACCGCGCGCAGGACTGCCATGCTCATGTGCTGGTAGGGAGCGGAGCTTTTCCCGAACCAGGCATCGTTGGTGATGTTGACCAAAAAGCCCGCTCCGTTCTTTGCAAATTGTCGAATCAGATCTGGAAAAATAATTTCGTAACAAATCGAAATGCCAAAACGTTCGTTTTTCAGATCGAAAATTTTAGCTTCCGTTCCTGAGCCAAAGTTTCCGATCGTATCCACCATTTTTTCAAGGAAAAAAAGAAGGGAACGAAACGGCACGTATTCCCCAAATGGCACCAGGTGCATTTTGTCGTAGCGACCGAGGATGTCGCCTTCTTTAGTTAGCATATAGGCACTGTTGAAGACCGTTGGTCGGTCATCTATTTTTTCACTGTAGGGGCTTCCAAAAACAAGAGCCGTACCCGCTTGCCGTGCCAGTCTTTGGATTCGTATCGTTTCAATCTCGTCGTATCCAAAATAAAAAGGTGTCGCGGCCTCGGGCCATACCACAAGATCGGGATGACTATTAGCACTTTCAAGTGTCAGGTCTTGATAAGTCTTGATGATTTGTTGCCGAAAGCCGGGGTTCCATTTTTGATTCTGCGGAATATTTCCTTGCGCTAATGCGATGCGAAGCTCTGTCCCCTGCTCTGCCCCGTCGTGACGCAGATCATTCAGCTTGAATAATCCATATCCGATACACAAGATCGGTATCAATATTGTGGCGCAGGAAAATTTGAGGACCGAACGACCGTTTTGTTTTTCACGCAGAATATAAAAAATCCCAGCGTTGACAAAAACAATCAACCAACTCACACCATAGACACCTGTGAATTCTGCGATTTGGATCACAGGTAAAAAATCGTACTGCGAGTAGCCCAGCCCCAGCCACGAAAAACTCAAAGGAGTGAAAGTAGAGCGCAGGTATTCCAATGCTGTCCAGACGAAAGGTGCGAGGAGGAAAAAAAGAGAATCATTATTGCGGCTCAGCCAAACTGTCAGGTATCCGAAAAGGGCGAGATAAAAGCTCAGATAGGCGGCGAGCAAAGCCAGCACGGCATAGCTTAAAGCAACCGGCAGATGACCATAATTGATGATGGTGTTCGTCACCCATTGCAGGCCGAAAAAATAGAAGGCCATCCCGAGCGTCATTCCCAGCCAGAAAACATTTTTGAGCGGCTTACCCTGAATGGCGAAAAAAAAAGGAACCAGCGCAGTCCAAGCTAAAATACTCCAGTCTAGACGCGGAAAAATAGTTACGAGAATCAATCCGCTGACAACAGAAAGGAAGGTGGAATAGCGTTGGGAGATCAATTGGCTAGGAGAATGAAGGTTTATAGTTTAGAATACAGGTAGTTGCACAGTTGCGACTTTCTTTAATGACGAATCATACAGAATTTAGCAAGGCTTCTTCGGAATACTTGTTGGGGCATATATTTTGAGCACACAGCAGGAATTGATCAACAACATAAAGAAGATCTGCATCTGCCGAGGCATCACCGGGCGGACGATCAATAAGGCAATGGCCGAAGGTTGCCTGTCCTTTGAAGCTTTGAGGAGAAAGCTTGGGACGGGTACTGGAAACTGCAAAGCCACGCGGTGTCGCGAAAAGATTGAGAAGCTGGTCAAAGACTACCGCGAAAGTCACAGAACCGGTGTCTGAGCTTGATTTATTGTAGAGAGAATCTGGGAATGTCGCAGTTTGTACGCGCCTAGTCTGTAAGAGAACCCACCACTGTTGAAATGCGATCCAAACCCTTCTGAATAGTTTCCACGCTTGCCGCAAAGGACATCCTTGCATTTTCGTCGGCACCGAAAGCAATGCCTGGCACAAGAGCTATCTTAGCTTCCTTAAGTAAGAAATCCGCAAAATCCAAAGAGTTTTGAATCGTTCCCCCACTCCAGGATTTTCCATAGAGAGCGGAAAAATTTGGGAACGCATAAAACGCGCCCGCAGGTTTGTAGCAGGAAACGCCCGGAATTTTAGACAAGCCATCTATCAAGAAATCACGTCGCTTCTGG
>JAJDBG010000050.1 GCA_029261475.1 Nitrospinaceae bacterium | reverse complement strand
CCCGCTCCAGCTCCTGCTCCTGCTCCTGCTCCAGCTCCGGCAGCGGTTAAGCCTGCACCGGCTCCTATGAAGTCGATTACGGTAACCACACGGGCAAAGCCACTTAGAGTGCGTCAAACACCTTCGCTAAAAGGTCCTATTCTAAGCAGGGTAAGCAATGGCTCTAAACATAAGGTTTTGCAGGAAAATAAGGAATGGTACGAAATAGAGTATGCGCCGGGTAAAAAGGGCTGGATATTTAAGAAATTCACTAAGATCACGAAATAAACTTACCTCTTTACGGATCGTCCAAACAGTGGTAATTATCGTTGACGATTTCATTTTCCCCATAATATAATCAATTTTGTTTTCGTTATTTTCTGAAATCTCCTGCCATTGAACGGGCTTCGAATTTTTAATCCATCGTTGCTTTGAGGCCGGTTATCAATAATCAGTAAAAATCATCCCTTTATATTTGAAAAGGACCCTCATGACCCGATCCATTACAAGTATCGACCAGCAGAAGCTGGATCGCCTCATTGACCTCGAATGGGAATATATAGATTCTCAAAAAAAGCTTTGGAGTCTTTTGGAAGGACCGCAAGATATGGAAGTTCTGGAACATATCTTGCGTTGCATCCTCCACTTGGATTTGACCAAGGAACGGGCTCAGGATTTTCGTGAATGCGTTAAGGTACAAAATCCCGATGGCGGATGGTCCCAAAAGTCGAACGAAGATAAAACGTCCATGTGGATCACTACTTTTGTGGGCTTGAAGCTGTGTCGAGGGAATCAAATCATACAAGATCCTGCCATTGCGGCGGCGGTGGACAGGGCGATGGAATACGTTCTTTCTACACAGGAAGAAGACGGTCACTGGAACGATTCAGAATGGTCACACCTCGACACGACTTGCTCGGTCACCGTGTTTCAAACCATTTATCAAGTCATGCTGGACAAGCAGAACGACGAGCGAATCAATTCAGCCCGTCGCCGCGGTTTCGATTTCATAGCCAATTGGCAAAGGGACTCGGGTATCTGGAAAGACAATACTTTCCATCCGGCAGGAATTGAAACCACCGCTCATTTGATGCAATACACGCTAACACCTGCTTATTTCATGGATAAAACTCCCTATGCCGGGAAAATGTGTCTCGAAGCGGCAGAAAGCCTTGCGGGTGAACAAGCTGAAAATGGCTCCTGGGACAATGAAAATATGGACCACACGATGGATGCCTGTCGTTGTCTGATGCTGGTAGCGGATACTTTTGGAGAAAAAGAAAAGTACGCTCTAATCATAGAAAGAGGATTGCAATGGTTGATCGATAATAAAAATCCTCAGGGTTGGGGAGATTTCATCGACGAGCCAAGCAACGTGGAAAGAACCGGCGATGGACTCGACACTTTGCTGAAATACCGCCGATTTTGCGCGAATCTTCCGATGTCCAACTTTTGGGCTTTCAGTAAGTGATGGCCTATTGATGCAAGCAATTATCTTACTAGCCGGCTACGGCTCGCGCCTGAATCGGGACGATCTTGCCCACAAAAGTCAGTTGCCTTTCGGGGATGAAACGCTTCTCTCGCGACATCTTGACAGCCTGAAAAAGCTCGGGGTGGAAAAAACCATACTCGTCACCGGGCATAATAAAGACCTCCTCAAGCGTTATGTGCTGGACCTTGGCCTCGATATGCCTCTGGAATTTGTCGAGAATGATTTGTATGCCAGCACAGGGAACACGCTCTCTCTGGTCATGGGCTTACAACAAACCGATAGCGATGTCCTGATTCTTGATGGCGATGTGTATTATCCTTTGCAAATTTTTCAGGATTACGCCAAACATTCCCAGGCCGACTCTTTTGCCATTGTATCCACTGACATCAATGACGAGGAATGCTCAAAGGTTATACTCAAGCAAGATGGGAAAATAGCCGCATTCATTACGAAACGCTTGTTAACGGAAGAGGAAAAGAGGCAGTACGAATTTGCGGGTGAGGCAATTGGTTTTTTTAAATTGTCTAAAGATTCCTCCGCACAATTTGTCAAATTGTACGAACAAAACGAAACCGCCTACAGCAAAACCCTTTGGGAAATCCCCTTCTCAGATTTCGCTCAAACCGTAGACATTTCCCCCTGGTCTATAAAAGAGCCGGGTTGTTTTGAAATCGACACGCAGGAAGACTATGCCAAGGCTTTGGAGTGGAGCCAAAATCACCCTGAAGCATAAAAGCCCGATCGTAGAAAAATACTCCGCAAACAATGGGTCAAGACTTGATATTATATTTTTCTACAATGACTTTTCGCATTTGGAGTGATTGATTCTTCCAGGGAGCATTTTCTTGTTCGGTGTAAAGGCGGACGGCCTCATCAGCGTATTTGAGGGCATTGGGGCCATCCCCTAACTTGTTATAGACCAGTGCCAGATTGAAGTTCACACCTGCATCTTCCTTATCAATCGCAATAGCCTTTTCCAGATACCCTTTCGCCGTCTGAAAATCTTTGGATTTGATCAACGCTGAGGATAGCTTATTAAGAGCTTCAACCATTTGAGGGTCGTTTTTGACAGCTTCCTTCAAAACGGTGATGCTTTGCTCCCTCTTGCCCTGACGAAGAAAAATTTCCCCAATGACCAGGTAGGGCAATGCAATTTTAGGATCTTTTTTTAGAGCCTGGCGAGAAAAGTCCAGAGCTTCGTCAAACCTCGAAACAAAATAATAGGACCGCCCCTTCAAGGCCAGTAAATTGGCATTTTCAGGCTCAAGCTCAAGGCCCTTTTCAGCGGACTTAAGAGCGTCCTTGCTCCTTCCCTGAGTAATAAAAATTTTTGCTTCCAGGAGGATCGCCTCTATGTCCGTAGGATTTGCCTCTAGATAAGCCTTCAAAAGTTTGTTCGCATTTTCAAAATCTTTTTTCTTCCAAAATTCCTCTACCTGAGCAAGCTCGCTCAAGGGAACCTCTTCCTTTTCTCCCTCACCACCGCAAGCCGAAAGTCCCAAAATAATTGTAAATCCGATCCCTATAAACAAAGATTTTAAAAATGGATTCGAGAAAAAACAGGATGATAAAAGACGATTCATTAATAACTCTCAGAAAAAAAATTGATTTATTTAATGCTAATGGAAAAGTTTACCGAGGTCAAACTTCAGAATAAAAAATTATTAAAAGGAGCCTCTTTGACAGTATAGGAATAAAAAAGAAACTCAAGCTCCGATTAAGTGGGTGTGAATTTTTCTAGTGTGGGGGGCCGCCCGATGCTCGTACAAATAGATACCTTGCCAAATTCCTAAAACCAAACGCCCCTCTTTCAAAGGAATAGAAAGCTGACTTTGCGTAAGTGCCGATCGAATATGAGCAGGCATATCATCTGGACCTTCAGCAGTGTGTCGATAGTCGGGATCATTTTCCGGCACCAATTTGGAGAAAAATCTTTCCATATCCCCGAGGACATCGGGGTCGGCATTTTCCTGAATGAGCAACGATGCCGATGTGTGAGCCACAAATAAGGTCAACAAACCCGTAGAGTATTTTTGACTTTCGGCCCAATCCACACATGACCGGGTGATGTCATACAACCCTTTTTTGTCAGTGCGCACAATAATTTCACTCATTTTCTGATCCATATACTTTATCCCCCTGCTCCCTGTAAAAATTAAGATGCTGAAAAAAAATCCCGTTATTTTCAAATAAAGACTATACTAAATACAGTCAGGCGATGCGGCTTATCTTATTGATTTACCTCGAATAAGGAGAAGAAACAAATGTCTTCATCCACACACAACGAAGTGAGTTTTAAAGACAGCGTTAATTTGAGTTTCGATAAAGCCGTGGCGACCCTGGATGTTGCTCCAGGCATGGCCAATTATATTCGTAACGTCAACAACGTTTACCAGGTCCGATTTCCAGTAAAGATAAACGACTCCATTGAAACCTTCATCGGCTGGAGAGCTGTACACAACGACCACAAGCTTCCCGCAAAAGGTGGTATTCGATTTTCCCCGCACGTCAATCAGGACGAAGTAGAAGCCCTAGCCGCGTTGATGACCTACAAATGCGCTCTCGTTGATGTTCCCTTCGGTGGTTCCAAAGGCGGCTTGTTGATCGATCCCAAACAATACGATCGCCCGCAAATGGAACGCATCACCCGGCGTTTTGCTTACGAATTGATCCAGAAAGATTATATAGGCTCGGGAACCAATGTTCCAGCCCCCGATATGGGGACGGGTCAACGCGAAATGGCCTGGATTGTCGGAACTTATATGGCTCATTCACCCGGAGACATCAATCATCTCGCCTGCGTAACAGGCAAACCTGTCTCCATGGGAGGCATCGCTGGCAGAGTAGAAGCCACGGGTCGAGGGGTTGTGTTTGGATTGCGTGAATTTTTCCGCCACCCCGAAGACGTAAAACGAGCCAACATGGAAGGCTCTCTGGCCGGGAAAGATGTCATTATACAAGGATTAGGAAACGTGGGTTATCACGCCGCAAAAATCCTTCAAGAAGAAGACGGCGTAAATATCATTGCCATACTGGAATTTGATGGAGGTATATACAATCCCAAAGGAATCAACGTTGAGAATGTTTTCCTTCATAAAATTGCCAGCGGTAAAGGTGTGAAAGATTTCCCCGGCCCTGCAGAATATTTTGAGAACGGTGCTGAATTGCTAGAGAAAGAATGCGATATTCTTATTCCTGCCGCGATGGAAGGTGTCATCCATCAAGAAAATGCAGATCGAATCAAAGCCAAAGTGGTTGCCGAAGCCGCTAACGGACCCGTCACCTTTTCAGCCGAGTCCGTTCTCGAAGGCAAAGGCATCGTCATCATTCCCGACGTTTACCTGAACTCCGGCGGAGTCACCGTATCCTACTTTGAATGGATCAAAAACCTTTCGCATATCCGTTTCGGTCGCATGCAAAGGCGTTACGAAGAAACTCAGAATAAATTGATCCTGCAAGCGATTGAGTCCTCCGGACATCCCGTTGCGAAAGACATCGCCGATAAAATGGGGCACGGTGCCAGCGAGCTGGATCTCGTCCGCTCAGGATTAGACGATACAATGCGCGTCGCCTTCCAGGCGATCCGCGAACGTTACTGGTCCAAAGAAAAACCCGGTAGCTATAGAACCGCCGCCATGGCATTGTCCATTGAAAAAATTCTCAATAGCTACAACGCGCTCGGGATTTATCCATAGCCAGAATAGCGATCAAGGACAATCTGGACCCGCAAAAAACAGGAGAAAAAGGTCGAAAATGAGAAATCATTTTAAGACTTTGAAATCTTGGGAGAAAAAAAATTATCTCATAGAGAAAAAATGCTTTTACAAAAATGAATCAATGCATTAGAATCAATTCCACTGACATAGATGCAAGCTCAACAAATCTGCATCGACGAAAGAAAAAATTAAAAATGGTGGGCGTAGCTCAGTTGGTAGAGTCCCGGTTTGTGGATCCGGTCGTCGCGGGTTCAAGTCCCGTCGCTCACCCCAAATTTTTAATGCGCCTGTAGCTCAGCTGGATAGAGTTCCGGACTTCGAATCCGTAGGTCGCAGGTTCGAATCCTGCCGGGCGCAC
>JAJDBG010000049.1 GCA_029261475.1 Nitrospinaceae bacterium | reverse complement strand
CCCTGGGTTTTATTCAACCGACAATAAAAAGAAGTACCTCAAATAACATAACTCAACTGTATGATCTATATTACTCGCAAGCTTGAATTCTGCGCCAGTCACCTCTTATACAATCCAAAGTTTTCCGACGAAAAGAATGCCCAGACCTTTGGGCTTTGCAATAACCCTAACGGGCACGGGCACAACTATGTTCTCGAAGTGACCGTCCGCGGTGAAGTCGATCCCGAAACGGGGATGGTCCTGGACCTAAAAGCCTTGAAACATTTAATCACCACAGAAATAGTAGATAAAGTGGATCACAAGAATCTAAACGTCGATGTGAGTTTTCTGGAAGGTATCATCCCTACCGCCGAAAACATTGCCATCAAATTTTGGGAAATTATCGAACCCAAAATTGAAAATGGAACTTTACACCAATTAAAATTATACGAGTCCGAAAGAAACTTCGTAATTTACAAAGGAAACGCACATGCAAGAGTCGATTAAAAAAATACTCCAGGGATTGGGAGAGGACTCCGAACGAGAAGGCCTGAAGGACACACCAAAGCGCGTAGAAAAATCCCTCAAATTTCTTACCAGCGGTTACAGTGCCGATATAGACGCATTGGTCAACGATGCCCTCTACACAGAAAGTTACAATGAGATGGTCATCGTAAAGGATATAGATTTATTCAGCCTCTGCGAGCACCATATGCTCCCCTTTATTGGCAAGGCCCATGTGGCTTACATTCCACAAGGAAAAATCATTGGATTGAGCAAAATCCCTCGCGTTGTAGACGTATTTGCCCGCAGACTGCAAGTACAAGAGCGCCTGACAACACAAATAGCGCAATGCCTTAATGATGTACTGAAACCCCAAGGCGTTGCCGTTGTCATAGAAGCTATGCATCTTTGTATGGCAATGCGAGGCGTGGAAAAACAAAATTCATTTACCACCAGCAGTTCTATGCTAGGGTGTTTTAAAGACGATGCCCGCACACGTTCAGAGTTTTTAAGTCTGATTCGAAGCAGGACAAATATTTAAAAACCGCCCTCCTTCGGCAGAAAAAACCTTAACCACAATCACCTCTCTTGGACAATTCCGCCAGCATAGAAATCGAGCTTGACCGCCCCGAATTCATCCCCGAAATTTTCGGTCCACAAGACGTCAATATCAAGCTGATCGAAAAAAAATTCAATACTCGCATCACCGCACGTGGAGCAAAAATCCAAATCCATGGTGATCCCAAAGTCTCCAAACGCGTCGCCAAATTCTTACAAGATTTGCAAGGTCTTATAGAAAATGGGGCCTCTCTTAAAACGGACGATGTAAAATATGCCGCAAGACTGGCTTGGGAGGAACCTGGAGTGAGCCTCAGTTCCGTTTTTTCGGAGCGCATCCAAGTCTCCCCTGCTAAAGGATTTATTCACGCCAAAGGATCGACCCAGAAAGAACTGATTCGAGCTGTCAAAGACGCCGATATTGTCATGGCCGTTGGTCCTGCTGGCACGGGGAAAACTTACCTTGCTGTTGCTTTAGCTGTTGAGGGATTACTCAAACACAAATACAAAAAAATCATACTCGTTCGCCCGGCTGTCGAAGCTGGAGAAAAACTCGGTTTTCTTCCAGGTGATATGATTGAAAAAATCAACCCCTACATCATGCCTCTTTACGATGCCTTGAATGACATGATGGAAGTGGATCAAGTGCGAGGTCTCATTGAAGAAGGCGTGATTGAAATCGCACCCTTAGCCTATATGCGAGGGCGTACTCTGAACGATGCATTCATCATCCTGGACGAAGCTCAAAATTCGACACGTCAACAAATGAAGATGTTTTTAACCCGACTCGGCTTTCGTGCGAAAATGATAGTCACCGGGGATATAACTCAAATTGACCTGCCACACCAAACCGATTCGGGTCTTTTACACGCAAAACAGTTGCTATCATCTGTCGAGGGCATCCGCTTCGTGACCTTCAATGAGAAGGACGTGGTTCGCCACGAATTGGTCAAAAAAATCATCTCTGCTTACGAAGCCGAGAGTCTCGAAAAATAAACACAGCTTTTCACCTACCCTCATGTTCGGCCCATGGAAATCCTTCTTCAAAACCCGCAAAAAATTTGTAAAATTGATGACAAACAAATAGAATCTCAATTGCATATCATCTTTCAAGAATTAGGAATGGTTGATAAGGAACTGAGTGTTCTCCTGACCGATGACAGTAGCATTCGTGAACTGAATCGTGACTATAGAGGAAAAGACGCCGCAACCGATGTTCTCGCTTTTCCTCAAGATGATGATGAGGATGAAGGTGATATAGACCCGTTGGGAATGAATTTATTGGGTGATGTCGTGGTTTCAATAGAAACAGCCGAACATCAGGCGAAAGAACACGAACTCACTCTGGATGAAGAAGTTTTGCTTCTCCTCATTCATGGAATCTTGCATCTGCTCGGATACGACCATGAACGCACCGAAGAAGAAGCCGAACTCATGCAACGCAAAACAAGGGAACTATTCCAGAAAATTTTTCCAGGTCGGAGTCCCTCCCTTAATTGCGATTACTAAAGTCGGAAATAAGGCAAAAAAATGAAACAACTATGGGCTCCATGGAGAATGGAATACATCGAAGAAAATAAAAGTAACGATTGTATTTTCTGCGAACTCCCAAAAAATAATGACGATGCCAAACACAACATTCTCCACCGAGGAAAATACTGTTTCATCATCATGAATCTATTTCCTTACAATTCCGGACATCTCATGGTGTCGCCTTATAGTCATAAAGACTGCATCACCAAAATGAGCGAAGAAGAACGCCGTGAAATGGATTATCTCGTCGGGCAATGTGTCACTATCAGTCGTTCAGTGCATTCGCCTGAGGGCTTCAATATAGGCATCAATCTGGGAAAAGCTGGAGGTGCCGGATTTGATGAGCACATTCACAACCATATCGTCCCCCGCTGGTTGGGCGATACCAATTTCATGCCCGTGTTGAGCGAAACCAAAGTTCACCCCGAACATTTAAAAGCCACCTACAACAAACTGCTTCCACATTTTCTCAAAATCGCTCCTCTATACCCTTCTTGACTCGCATCATGGCAAAAGAAAGCACAGCGGTAGATCCAGAAACTCCAATGATGCAACAGTATCAAAGCATCAAGCGATCTTATCCTGGCTCTATCCTGTTTTACAGGATGGGTGATTTCTACGAGATGTTCAACGAGGACGCTCAAATAGCATCTCGGATACTGCAAATAGCGCTGACCGCACGTAATAAAAATCGCCCCAACCCTACACCCATGTGTGGAATTCCCTATCACTCCGCGAATGGCTACATCTCCAAGCTCATACAAGCGGGAAAAAATGTCGCCATCTGCGAACAAATCGAAGATGCCAAACTAGCCAAAGGGCTGGTGAAGCGCGACGTCGTCCGTGTCGTTACTCCCGGCACCTTCCTCGACGATTCCCATATGGATCCCAGGGCACCGCACAATCTGGTTTCCGTTTTTGCAGATCAAAACGGCTATGGCCTCGCAACGCTGGATATTTCTACAGGACATTTCAAAACAGCTGAGTTGACCGGACCTTCTGCAGAAAATCTATTGATAGACGAATTAGAAAAGCTCAGTCCTCGCGAAGTCCTTATTCCAAAAACCAGCTCAGAAAAAGACCTCGATGTTTGGATGAAACTACATTCCGACCGCCTGCAGACCGAGGAAGACTGGGCCTTCTCATTCGCTGACGCGCATCAAAGATTGACCGAGCATTTTGGTTCTCATTCCCTTGAAGGCTTTGGATGTGAAACCTTGCGCTTAGCCGTCTGTTCCGCAGGTGCCCTACTGAGATATTTGCAAGAAACTCAAAAGAGTGCTCTCCCACATATTCGATCCCTGTCTACTTATAATTTAAGTGCTGACATGTTGCTGGACCAAAGTGCCATCCGCAGTTTGGAACTTGTGCAATCCAGTGACGGAAACAGAAAAGGATCTTTGCTCGATGCGATGGATCAAAGCCAGACCCCTATGGGGGCTAGACGCATTCGCGAATGGATATTGAAACCTCTGCTAGACAAAAATGCTATATCCGAGAGACATGACCGCGTCGAATCCTTGCTAAAACATCCTCTGCATCGCGACGAAATTCGCCAGTCGCTGAAAAATATGTACGACCTCGAGCGCTTGTTGAGTCGTTTGACACTTTCTACTGTAGGCTCGCCAAGGGATTTGATCTCATTAAAAACTTCTCTTTCCGTCTTACCCTCTATACAAAGCCAGCTCCAATCCATCGACTCAAAAATATTCATACAATGGATTCAGGAATGGGATTGCATGGAAGATCTTTTCAAACTCATCGATCAATGGATTGAGGATGACCCGCCGCAATCGCTCAAGGATGGTCATGTAATAAAATCGGGATGCTCTGAAGAACTCGACCGACTAAAAAAAATCAAACAAACAACCCGGCAATGGATCGTTGAACTCGAAGCTCGCGAAAAAAAGCGCACTGGAATCCCCATCCTTAAGGTCGGCTATAATAAAATTTACGGCTATTACATTGAGATCACTAAAAAAAATATCGACCGCGTTCCGCCCGACTATATTCGCAAACAATCCCTCGTCAACGCAGAGCGCTACATATCCCCTGAATTGAAAGATTTTGAAACTGAAATCAGTGGGGCCGAAGAAAAAATAATCGAACTTGAAAGCAGGTTATTTCAGCAAGTAAAAAAGGATATCCTTGCAGAAGGAAATCGGGTTCAAAAAATGGCTTCCCTCATCGCCGAAGTAGATGGTTTATGTAGCTTCGCTCAAACGGCGAGTCAAAACAACTATTGCAGACCGACTCTAAGCGATACACCTGTTTTGAGGATCAGCAACGGTCGGCATCCCCTAATCGAAAGAATCGACACAAGCCATTTGTTTGTGGCCAACGACATCGACCTCGATGGAGCCGACAAACAAATCATGATCATTACGGGTCCCAACATGGCCGGTAAATCCACTTACCTTAGACAAGTTGCACTCATCGTATTGATGGCGCAAATAGGCAGTTTCGTTCCGGCTGAAGAAGTAGAAATGGGAGTGGTAGATCGAATTTTTTCCCGCGTCGGAGCTCAAGATCATTTACAAAAAGGTCAATCCACCTTCATGGTCGAAATGAACGAAACTGCAAATATTTTGAACCATGCAAGCGAAAACAGTTTGATCATTCTCGACGAAATTGGACGCGGCACCAGCACCTACGATGGCATCAGCATCGCCTGGTCCATCGTCGAATATTTACACAAAGGAAAAAATCGCCTCGGCCCTAAAACCCTTTTCGCAACGCACTATCATGAGTTGACCCAACTCTCCGCAGAATTGCCCGGTGTGAAAAACTTCAACGTTCAAGTAAAAGAATGGAACGACGAAATTATATTTCTCAGAAAAATTGCTCCCGGTAGTGCCGATAAAAGCTACGGCATCCAGGTCGCGCGGCTCGCAGGCCTCCCCAAACAAGTCCTGGAACGCGCAAGAGAAGTCCTCAACAATCTCGAAAATGCGGAGTATCAAGACCTCGAATCGCCCCGGATAGGCAAAATGGCAAAAGCAGATACAGATGAAATACCTAGGCAGATGGGACTGTTTTCGGCCCCCATCCATCCCATCGTGGAGCAGTTGAGTCAACTGAAACCCGATGAGTTCAGTCCACGTCAAGCACTGGATACCCTCTATAAACTGGTCGAACAAACAAAAGAACTCGAAAAATGAAAATACTAGTGACTGGGGGAGCCGGATTTATTGGATCGCAAATCGCGCAAGCCTATATTGAAAAAGGACATCAAGTCGTTGTACTAGACAATTTGTCTTCCGGAAACCGGGCTTTTGTGCCAGACAATGCTAAGTTCTACGAAATGGACATACTCGATCCTGAGATAGAAGAATTGATGCAGAAGGAAAAGTTTGATGCCGTCAACCATCATGCCGCGCAAATATCGGTCACAGGCTCCGTTCGAGATCCTCTTAACGACGCTAAAACCAATATTTTAGGGACTTTACATCTGCTAAAAAAAGCGGTAGAATCAGGTGTTGCAAAATTCATTTTTGCATCAACTGGAGGTGCTATTTATGGAGATCAGGAAAGATTTCCCGCCGACGAAACCCATTCCTGCACTCCGTACAGCCCCTATGGAATTGCAAAATACAGTGCCGAGCACTATGTACGATTTTTCATTCAAAACCATAATTTGAGCGGGACGGTCTTGCGCTACAGCAACGTCTATGGTCCCAGACAGGATCCAGATGGGGAAGCTGGAGTCGTAGCAATCTTTTGCAAAAGAGTACTCGAAGGCAAAGCATTGATCGTATACGGGGATGGGGAGCAAACCCGAGATTTTATCTCCGTTCGCGATATTGTATCCGCCAACGAAATGGCATTGTCACCCAAGTGCCAAGGTATTTTTAACATTGGGCGTGGCGAAGAGACGACAGTCAATTCTCTAGCTAAACAATTATCCAGTTTATCTGGAGCAACAGCAGGCATAGAATACGCCGAGGCAAGACCTGGCGAGCAACAAAGAAGTTGTATCGACCCGAAAAAATTTAGTGCCGCATTTGGCTGGCGCGCCCAGATCACTCTGGAAAAGGGACTTCTTGACACACTTGAATATTTCAAAACATTGGAAGATTAGTTTCATGGCAAGCTTGAAGCAATTGATATTTGCCTCGGTTTTTCTGCTGTTCATAGCCGGTACTGCACAGGCGTCCTCACCCACTCTTGTGAATGTGGGTGTTTCAGCTGAAGGCAATCAAATCGCCATGAGTGCACAAATGACGGATGGCTTTCCAGAAGAAGTTATCGAAGCCGTCGAGTCTGGTGTGCCCATGACCTATACATTCCACATTGAACTTCGCAAAGATAAATCCCTATGGGTCGATAGTCTCGTGAGCTCGAACACAGTTGAACATACCGTTCAATACGACTCCCTTAAAAAAGTTTATCGCTTCACTGAGACAGGCAATAATATCAAACGCAAGTTGATGACCCGGAAACACGAGCGCTATCAACAAATGATGGCCACTCTCGATAGCATTCCTCTCGCCCCTTTATACAAACTTGACCCGAATGAGAAATACTATATTCGCGTAAAAGCCGATTTACAAATCGATCGATTCTGGTTTCCGTTCAATTATATTTTATTTTTTGTTCCTCTCAATGATATGGAAACCGACTGGACCCGATCCTCCTTACTATCCATAGAACCCAACCTTGTAGAGAGACAACAAGCGTTCCAACCTAAAGCCAATGACAAGGCGGGAAAATCAAAGGCCTTGAAGCATGTCATACGAACCTTCAACAGATAGCTCGGGCGTTACCTTCCAGGAAGAAGTCGCACTCAAAAAGAAAAGGGCGCGCAGAACACTACTCATCATATTGTCCGCTCTGGCGGCCCTCACAGTTCTAGAGATCTATTTCATCAAAACAGGTGGAGCTGGGCCTGTTTCCGACAACATCGCGGTCCTCGCGCTTTTTAATATCATCCTCATATTACTTTTTTTGATGATCGTGCTAATCATCAAAAACTTGATAAAACTATACAACGAGCGCAAAAGTAAAACTCAGGGCGCACAATTCAGAACCAAATTGATTGTCGCATTTCTTATCCTTGCCCTGGTCCCTTCCACCCTACTCTTTTTTGTCGCTAGCAAACTTTTCAGCTACAGCATTGGAAGTTGGTTCAACCTTCAGGTTGAGCAGACCTTGCAATCCTCCATGGAAATCGCACGCGAGCATTATTCCTACATGGAAAACAATGCTCTCAAGAAAACGCGAAAAATAGAAAATTTTATAACCCAAGAACAATTGTATTTAAAAGAAAACCGGGAAAAACTACAAAGCTTGATTGTTCAGAAACTCGACGAATACGAACTCGGTGCCATAATGGTATTCGACCACCAAGCAGAGGCCGTAGTCTCCACCGTACAACCCAACCTATCAAGAGTGGATATGGAACCTGAATTCCTGGAAATGATTCGCAAAAATCCAAAGGAAGAAGGTTCTCCCGAATATCAATCGACTGCGATAGGCAATTATCTCGCAATAGCCACACCTCTCACGCAGACAGTGGATGAAAAGTTAAGGATCTGGGGATATATCGTAACCCTCAACCACTTTCCTGAAAGCGCACTGAATAAAATAACGTCTATCCAGAATACCTACGAAGATTACAAGCGCCAAAGCTTTCTTAAACTTCCCGTCAGTGCGAACTATTACACCACATTTTTAATGATCACCCTTCTCATTTTATTTTCTGCAATTTGGCTGGGAATCTATATAGCGCGAGGGATCACGGTGCCCATCCAGCAATTGGCTTCTGGTACCCGAAAAATTGCAGAGGGCGACCTTAATTTTAAAATTGACGTTCAAGCCACTGACGAAATTGGCACACTCGTTGAATCGTTCAACATCATGACCGACGAGCTGAATGAGAGTCGAAAAAAAGTTCAACAAGCTAATAAAAATCTACAGGAAAGTAATATCGAACTTGAAAAACGACGTGCTTATATTGCCTCTATTTTGGAAAACATTGGAGCCGGTGTAGTATCCATAGACAAAAGTGGACGCATTGCCACTTTCAACAAAGCCGCTGAACAAATTTTACAAATTCAGTCTCAAGAAGTTTTTGGATTGAACTATAAAGACAATCTCACACCCTCTTTCCGAGACCCCATTCGAAGCATGATCCTTAATATGAATGCGCAGAATAAGGAATTCTGGGAAGAACAAGCCGATATTCACCTGGGAGGTACCAATCTGTCTCTGTTAGTAAATATTCAGGTGCAAAGGGACCCTGCAGGAAGATATATGGGGGTCGTCATCGTTTTTGAAGACCTGACTCAAATGATCAAATCGCAAAAAGTTGCCGCATGGAAAGAAGTCGCTCAGGGCATTGCTCACGAAATCAAAAATCCTCTCACTCCAATTCAACTCAACACGCAACGTTTGCGGAAAAAATATCATGAGAACAAAGATGATTTTGATCAGATATTCGATGAAAGCATGGACATCATTTCTCAAGAAGTAGAAGGAATGAAGGAACTTCTCAACGAATTTTTGCGGTTTTCCAGGATGCCGACGCCCAATCCATTGCCGACCAATCTCAACCAAGTGATTGAGGACGTTTCTAAAATATATGCAGGACATGAAAAGCTCAAATCTCTGAACAAAAACTTATCGCCTGAAGTTACAATACTGTCCTTGGATTCTGAGCAAATTCGCAGAGTATTCATCAATCTGTTTGAGAACGCAATCGATGCCATCGACACCGAAGGCACTATAACGATCTCTACCCGACTGAAAAAAGATGCCTCAACTGTCCAAATAGAATTTTCGGATACCGGTCAAGGCATTTCGCCAAAAGATCGAGACAAACTATTCCTCCCCCACTTCACCACTAAAAAACGCGGAACTGGGTTAGGGCTGGCCATTGTCACCCGAATAGTGGCCGATCACGACGGCGAAATTCAAGTTAAAGATAACCCTCCCCAAGGGACAACATTTATTATAGAATTACCCAAACAGTTTCCATCGAAAACAGAAACTCTGACTGAAGAAAATAATATAGAAACAGTGTCTCTTTAGTCACACTAAATGCGATTAATGCTATGGAAAATGAACTGAGCATAAAATTAAACAATAAAATTTCTGCCGCCCTGACAAAAAAATTTGACGGGAGTGAGGAAGAAATTGCAAAATTTGTTCAAGACGCAGTCGAACAAAAACTTTCAGATTCTGAGGACAAAGAAAAATCGACTTCTGAGAGTCTGAAGGATTATTTAAAATCCGGTTCACAGGGAAGCCGGGCCTATGGAGTTAAAGGCCAGGGTTGGTAATCCCCCTATCCAAGAGAAAACAATGTCAGAAGAAAAACAATTGATCGATAACGGTAACGGAACTATCACCGACCTGAAATCCAACGTCATGTGGAAAAAAACAGACTCGTTTCAGGATACAAAGAAATGGCTCAACTGGTTCAAGTGCCAGGATTATGTAGAAATATCAAATCTTGAAAGGTTCGCTGGCTTCGATGACTGGCGCTACCCCACAGAAAAAGAAGCCTGGGGCTTGTTCGATCTCAACGAAACAAGCACAGACAAATACGGTGATTCAATTTACCTTAGCCCAATCTTCGAGCCAGGCTCTGGTGGGATCACATGGTGCATGGACGAAAAAGATTCCTCCGCATTGATCATTCAATACGAAGATGGGCAAAAGGTATGGCCTTCGAAATACGCAAATATGAATATGGGCGTTCGCATGGTCCGGCCTCTGAAATAGCCATTCCCAGCGGTATTTGGGGAACTGTTCAAAAATATAGATTTTTGAAATTGAGTACTTCCCAAAGCAAGTAGTGGGACCTTATCAATGGAGAATAAGGTATTCAGGTTTACTGGCTACCCCGTAGCGAAGTACGGGGTAGCCAGATTTTATTTTCTAAAAAATCAAAACCATTTTTTTAAAAGATGTTTTTTTTGACATTTTTCCGTTCAGGACTTCATTCAGCCTGCCCTCTAGGGCCGATCAAGCTCGGACAAGGCCAAAGGAAAGCGAACAAAAATTCCCGGTTTTTTCGGACCCAAATACTGGAACCAGTCAAAGGGCCTGAAGCGTATCTTCACCGGATCTGAATCCAGGGAATTAAAATTCGTCCTGTGGATTCTTTTTGCGTTCAATTCGAGTATCACATTCCCTTCAGATGGCCAGACAAGCTCACCCAAGGCAGTTTCCCCTAAATCAATACTGAATGATCCCGCATTAAAATTCATCACACCTTTGCTACCCTGAATAAAAGGTTCCTTATCCCCTTCCCTGTACAATTTCCAAAAATATGACGTGGAAAAATTTCTCGAGTTAGCTACTTGTACTACGGGATCCATGAGCTGTAGAATATTATTTTTTGATTCTTCCTGATAAAAATACAGACCCATTGGCGGCCATTTAGACATATTTTTTTCAAAATTATCTCGCCCCAACTGCAAGCAACGAATTTCACGGAATAATTCATCCGAAGAAATTCTCTTTTGACGCGCCAAGGAATGCCTGATGCTCAATGCAGAAGGATCTTTCAAAAAGCAGCTGGTTTTAGCAATAAAAATATCATCCTGACCAGGGCTTAAAGTCTCCATTTTTGCCTTTAAAAGATCAGCTAATTTTTTATCCAGTAATGGAAAGTCCGAGCGATTGATTTCAATCGCTATTTCCTTAGCCCTTTTCCAATTCAATGAATCGAGTGCTTTTTGAAAATCTCGGACCACAATGGTGTCCAAAGTTTTTTCATTTCCTGAAATTTTAAAATACTCTTTTCCATTAAAAACGTGATCCTTTAAATACCGATACCTTGCAGGGTGCGTGAGACTAAAATAGGGATAATTCATATATGCAGAAACAGAATTTGCAAAATCTTCCTGAATACTAGCTCGCGAATAAGTCGGCAATTGACGTGTAGAAACCGGAGCATAGTTTACTTGCTCTGGATCATCAACCAGAGTGTAAATAAAATTCGCTTCTGGGTGGGCATCCAAAGGCGGCAAATTCAATACCTGAAAATTTGAAAGCTCGATCCACTCATCCGTCACCGACAGAAAGCCGTGAGCCATATCGAAAACGTGTCCCATTTCATGTTGAACAATTTCCCAAAGTAATTCCTTCTCTTCATAAAATAATTGATTGTATATTTCTATCCGAAAAGGTCCATCGCCAACACGCAAAACATAATTTCCGGTTTGAACATTATGCACACTGGAAAAAGAAGGAAACGTTCCAGCTGGAACATCATCCCCCCCTTTTCCATTTGGACCAAGGTCGATTTGCGCCATCCTCAAAAAGCCCTCAAAACCTTTCAAGTTGAAAAAATGTGCTGGAAGCTTTTTGAGAGCCGCGCTCATCTGCTCAATTTCACGAGGGGTCCATTCTTTTTCACCATCAATCAATGGATAACCAAACTCCTTTTGAAAAGCTTCTTTTAAAGCAATGAGCTGGTCACCATAGTTGCCCGAATATTCATAATATTTCCTAACTCTGGGAGAATCCTCCTCTGCCCAAATTGTAGATGCTGTTAAAACCAAGATCAAAAACAGTGAAGTAAAAATAGAGAAAGACCGTTTCATTCTGGAAACCTCGAAAAATTTTATCGTTATTATCAGGATACCAAAACAAACTTTCAAAAGGATGGAAATAAGTCCATAAATGCCCACTTATTTTTAATACCAAAAGCATCTTAAATTCACAATATCCGCATCCTTTAAACATTTGCACCATCTAAGATGAACAGGTTATTATGGTTTTTATTTTCTCAACGAAAGGAAGAATGACATGGCAAAACTCCCAGGAAGCGACGCAAAATTGATCAAACTGAATCCCGAGTGGAGCGTAGACAAAGCGGCTAGTGTTCCCATCGAACAAAATCTGTCAGTAGGCGATATTAAAGGCAACCGCCTTATTGTCACTCTTCCAGGGGCTGGGGGATTTTGCAACCAGGAATTGGCTCTTGTAAAAGACAATGCAGATAAATTCAAGGCCGCAGGAGTTGATGAAGTCGTAGTAGTCGTTGGAACCGATATTCTAACCAATGCCGGCCACGGTCTGCCCTACTTGCTTCAGGATGTGGACATGGAATTTGGAAAAGCTAATAATTTGGCCCTCGACGGTGTACGTAGCCGATACTTGACTCGATCTGTCATTGCTGTAAATGCTGATGGTGAGCAAGTAGGACGAGAAGACGCAGAGCTATTGGCCTGCCGTCCCTTGAATGTCCTGATCGATGTAGCCCAAAAAGCCTTTTCTAGCTAAACTATCTCGCCCAAAACACGAAAAACCTCCCAGTTTTATGGGAGGTTTTTTTTCGTCCGCAGGAAAACAATTTAATTTGGAAGTGAGTGATGAATTCACTCCCAGATTGACTATTGCTTCGCAGAGACATACTTCCAAAAAATCAAATTGCACTGCAATTCAAAGCAAAACATGGTAAAAATGAGAAGCTGTCACCTTCAAAAGGAACGGCAAGAACGACGCCCAAAAATATTTTTAAAGCCCCGTGTCCCTTGATGATCAACAAGGCGACCCACTCACTTCAGCATTAGAGAAATTCCATGAAGTTGCTTATAGTTCTAATGGTTATATTAATGTTTTCCTCTGCATATGCAGAAGGAAATGAAAAATCATTAGAAAAAGCACTCTCTGACGAAATAGAAAACACCGCCTACAAAAACTTCTTCACCTTTGCCTTTGAAAACGATTCAATAGGAGGCGGAACCGACCAAAACTATACCAATGGTGCGCGATTCACGTATTTCAACATCAATGCAGAATTCCCAGACATCGCCCACAAAATAGCCAGTTACGTTCCAACTTTTGACATCAACCCCACCTCCAGCATCTACTATTCATTCGGTCAGAATCTTTACACCCCCGATGAGATCACCAGTCCAGACCAGGATCCAAATGACAGACCATGGGCCGCATTTCTTTACGGAGCCATTGGCATGGCGACATTGACCGACAATCACATAGACGAATTGGAAGCAACCTTTGGCATCATCGGCCCTCTCGCTTTCGGTGAAGAAATTCAAAAGTTTGTCCACAAAAGTGTGACCAATAGCCCCACACCCAATGGCTGGTCAAACCAGCTCAAAAACGAACCGGGCTTGGCCCTTTCATGGCAACGGAGATGGCCAAGAGCTCTGCTTTATGAAACCTCAATCCTAGCATTAACCTTTACCCCTCACTTCGGCATCAGCCTCGGTAATATTTATACCTACAGCAACACCGGACTTTCCTTTAGAATCAGTTCAAAAAAATCCAGATTGAGCGACACCCCTTTGAGAGTGAGACCCGCATTGCCCGGCACAGGATTTTTTGAAGTTTCACAAAACTGGGACTGGTCTATATTCGGAGGGATCGAAGCCCGACTTGTCGCACACAATATATTCCTCGATGGAAATACCTTTGCAGATAGCCACAGCGTTGATAAAAAACCACTCGTTGGAGATGCCAACCTGGGAATCGCTTTTACTATTCAACGAGTACGTATTAGCTACACACTGGTGCTTCGTTCCAAAGAATTTGAAACCCAAAACGATCCCGAGCTATTTGGTGCCGCAAGCATAGCTTACCGATTTTAACAGGACATAATCTGCCCTGAATTTACAGACCCCTTGTGGGGCATTTTAATTCACTTGAAATCTTCCAATTCAGTTGATTCTGAACGTGGGTCCAGCAAATTCACTTCCGGTGATGTTTGCGGTATGACAACAAAATCTTCCAGTTCCTCTATTGAAACCCGGTCTCGTTGGGTGATTCGATAAAATGCAAAAGAACCTGTCAAACCATGAATAGTAGCGGTAAATAAAAATAGAGCAGGTTGCCCAAAGTGTTGAATTAGTTTTGAAGCCAAAAGTGGTCCTATTATTGCGCCAACACCGAATATTAAAAGAAGTCCACTGCTAACCTCCACAAAATCTTCACGACTCACCGAATCATTAGCATGAGCAACACATAAAGAATAGACAGGGAAGGTAAAAACACCAAACAGGAAAATAAAAACCCACATTCCTGTCACCGAGTTCCCATGAACCAAGGTCAAACCAAGCCCCATTATTCCTGCGAAAAAGCAACACGCACCAATAACTTTGCGCCGGTCCATCGTGTCAGAAACTTTCCCCGCAGGCCATTGTGAAAGCGCACCTCCTATTACAGCAACACTCATAAAAATTGCCACCGAGTGAATAGACATACCACTTTCTTGGGAAAATACGGGTCCCAAAGTCCAAAAAGCACCGTTAGCCAGCCCCACACTAAAACAACCGACACAACCTATAACGGAGCGACTGAACAACCAGCGAAGACGAAGCTTGACTTCTAAAAGTGGCGGTGGAGCCATCGCCCCTGTCAACGCTACAGGAAGGATGGAAATCGATAATAAAATAGAGACTAATATAAATAAAGTAAATCCATAGGGGGAAAACCAGCCCATCATTAATTGTCCCAAGGTAACGAAAGTTAAATTTATAGCTGTATAGACTGATAAAACCTGTCCTCTAGTTTTGTTGTCGGTTCTATCATTGAGCCAACTTTCGATAACCATGGCAAGACCCGCAAAACAAAAACCCATAGCTATCCGGCAGCCTCCCCAAGTCAGCAGATCGATAATAAGAGCCTGAAAAAGTATCACTGCAGAAGCAATTGCCGTAAGTACGACAAAGGAACGTATGTGCCCGACCCGTTTAACGATATAAGGACAAACGAGACACCCCATCACGGAACCTGCAAAATAAGCGGACCCCAAAATACCGATGGAAAATGCCGAAAATCCTTCAATATTTGCTCGTATTGGGGTAAGGATTCCCTGCAAGCCATTGCCCGTGAGGAGAAGAGCCGTTGAGAGTAAAAGAGCAAACAAGGAGACAAATGTAGCTTTCATATTTTCCTTAAAGATGACAAATTTACTTTTCCAGTAGGGCCTGGATCAATTGGTTTTAATATTTTCACAATGAAATTATCTATGCTTTGACCTTCTATTCACTAATGCGAACGATACTCCATAAGACTTAAATTATCATTCAAACAACTATTTTTAAAAATAGAAAATTTGAAAGTAACAATGGTATCCGCTTCTTGAGAATATAAATATGGGAGGGAATAATAAATTAGACCTTATTTGAACAAGGAAGGAAAATACATCTATGAATTAAGAAAATTTTAGATTTACAAAAATAACATTAAGTCTGGAGTGGACAGGAAAAGCGTTTACAGGAAGTTACTTCTTGGAATCCCCCAGAAGGTTTTCCACGCATCAACAATGGAATCGAACATTCCAGAACAAAATGCCCATGCAAATCTCTTAAGATGGAAGGTTTCTTTATAAATAGTGCGTTTTTAAAAACTCAGGAGAGGAATAAATAGCCGCTTATAACCGTGTAAAATGCCTTAACTGAGAGACCTCCGTATATTAAAATCTCATCTACCGCATACTTTTTCCTGCAAAAATCCACCAAGTATTGAGTGCTTTTCAATCAATCCTTACAATTTCATTACACTCAAAACCTACTTCACCCTTTATCTAAATAGCAGAGGGACTGTTTCGGGGGGCGACTAACCAGTCCCGAATCATATTTCATCAAGTTTATCCCCCACAAGATACAAAAAAACCCAGGTCAGAGGCCGCGTTAGCGGCTTCTGCCTGGGT
>JAJDBG010000048.1 GCA_029261475.1 Nitrospinaceae bacterium | reverse complement strand
TCGAAATATTCGATAGCCTTGTCGTATTTGCCTTTAGCATGCCAAGCTTCTCCCAGAGTATTCCAACGACTCGCTACTTTGGGGTGTTCGGAACCAAAGGTCTTGATGTCATTGGCTAGAGCGGTTTCAATTTTTTCGATGTTATTGTATGGCGAAGAGGCACAGGCTCCGCCAAAGAAAAGAACGAGTATCAAAAAATTGGAGAATCGAATGAATCGTAGTTTGTTCATAGGAAAGCTGTTTCCTTCGTAAAATTTACTAAATTTGGAAAAGCGATATTGTAACGATATCACGTGGACTTGGCAAGCTGTTCTGTGAGTTTGCACTACAGAGATCCTTCGCTTTCTTAGGGTGACGATTGGGGAGGGTTTGTTTTCATCAGCACAGGCCCGCCGGAGCGGGGTCAGCTTGAATGCTTCCAATTTGAATGGAACGATCTGTTGACTGGTTCTATTTCCAGCAGGCGTAGCCTGCGCTAGGTCTGCTATTTCCCGATGCAGAATTCATTGAAGATTTGATCGAGCAGGTCTTCGTCGAAATTCTTGCCGACGATCCCGCCCAGATGATCCATAGCCATGTGAACATCCACGGCGATGAACTCCTCCGACAATTGATTTTCAACCGACTCTTTGGCTCTATCGAGTGCGACCTGAGTTTGCGCGAGGGCAGAGCGGTGTCTTTCTCGGCTGATGACAACGGACTCGCTATTGTTTCCACTGCGCGCCACTTTCTCATAAATCGCGTCTTTCAAATCCGCCAATCCTTGATGTGTGGTTGCGGAGATGGAAATCATAACCGTCTTGGGAAGGTATTCCTTTATTTCGTAGCGGTCTATTTCTTCCGCCAGATCGCATTTATTCAGAACCGCAATGCGTTCTTTATCGTTAGCGGCGGAAATGAGAAGCCGATCGTTTTCATCCAGAGGTCGGGACTGATCGAACAGGACGACGGCGAGGTCGGATTCTTCCAGTGCCTTGCGGGTTCGCTCGATGCCTATCTCCTCAATGGCTTCGGGATTCTCCCTCAGCCCGGCAGAGTCGATCAGGTTGATGTGTATGTCGCGGATGCGGATTCTCTCTTCCAAAAGATCGCGAGTGGTTCCTGAATGGGGAGTGACGATAGCGCGCTCTTCATCGAGAAGGGCGTTCATGAGGCTGGATTTCCCGGCATTGGGTTTGCCTATGAGAAGCACACGCGCTCCCTCACGAAAAATTTTCCCCTGTCGGTAAGTGCCAAGCAGTGTTGTGATGCTGGATTGGATGGCTCCAATTTTTCGGAGCAACTCGGCTTGTTGAACAAATTTCAAATCATCTTCAGGAAAATCTATCGCCGCAGATAATTGGGACAAGACCGCAATCAAATCGTCGTACAGTTGCGAAAGTGTTTTGGACAGATTGCCTTTCAGTTGTGATGTCGCCGTCTTCAATGCCTGGTCCGAAGCAGAGTGGATGACGTCGATGACGGCCTCGGCCTGGGAAAGATCGATCCTGCCATTCACAAAAGCCCGGCGTGTGAACTCCCCCGGCTCTGCCATGCTGGCTCCCTCTTCGAGACATCTTTGCAGAACTTTCAGAGAAACAAATTCTCCCCCATGCACGCAAATCTCGACTACATCTTCGGCGGTATAACTTTTTGGGGCTTTGAACCAGGTCAGAATAGCTTCGTCGATGCAGGTGCCATTGTCTTCGCGCACCTCACCAAAATAAGCTTTTTGGGGAATGATTTTATCGTCGAGGGGGAGTCCGTTTCCCTTCACAAACAAGGCACCGGCGATGGCGACAGAGTTGGCTCCGCTGAGGCGTATGACACTCAGCCCGCCTTCACCCCGAGGGGTAGCGATGGCAACAATGGTCGGTTCACTATCGACGGGGTCAGACTCGGTTGTAATAGAGCTGTTCAAAAGATCATTACCTAAAATTCAATAGCAGATTTTTCGTTGGGGGCAGGCAATGCCCGCAGGAATTATAGCGAAAACGATACCCGCCGGAGCGGGTCGACAAATGTCGAATCGAAAATTAAAGGAAATGTTTTTATCACGCTAACATTACCAGCGGAGGTACTCCGCCTAGTCTTTGGCGATTTTGTAGATGTAGAATTGTTGGCTGATGGTCAGAACATTATTGACCGTCCAGTAAATGACCAAGCCCGCAGGAAACGAGACAAAGAGGAATGTGAAAAAGATCGGCAAAAACATCATGATTTTTTGCTGAATAGGATCCCCAATAGCCGGGCTCATTTTTTGTTGCAAGAACATCGAAATGCCCATCAAGATCGGCGTGACATAATAAGGATCGGCAACTGACAGATCCTCAATCCACAAGATAAACGGAGCACCGCGCAACTCAATAGAAAAGAACAAGGCGTGGTATAAGCCGATGAACACAGGAATTTGCAAGAGCATAGGGAGACAACCGCCGAGAGGGTTGACCTTGTGCTTCTTGTAAAGCTCCATCAACTCCTCGTTCATTTTTTGACGATCGTCCTTGTTACGTTCCTGGATCATTTTGACGTAAGGTTGGACCTTATGCATTCCCTTCATTGACTTGAAGCTCTTGTGCGTCAAAGGGAAGAATATTAATTTGATGACAAAAGTCAGAGCGATGATAGCCCAACCATAGTTCAGGAAAATGTCGTAAAAATATTGCAAAGCCTTCAATAGAGGTTTCACAAGGAAGGCAAACTTATTGCCGACCCAACCATAATCCAGAACACGCACCAGATTGTGGCCCGTATTTTCCAGAAGTTGTAATTCCTTGGTACCCGAATAGATCGAATAGCCAGCCGAAGCGGCCGATTGAACCGACTCGAATTTCAGGCCGACATAAACGTTACCGCCCTCTTTTTTAACAATAGAGGATTTTGTACCGTGCTGAGGAATGAGAGCCGTGGTGAAATATTTATTTTGAAAAGCCGTCCAGGAAATATCGCCTTTGAATTCTTGAAAATCACCCTCAATTTCGTCCGGCGGACTTTCGACCCGTTCGTTGTTCACAAAAGAAGTCGCTCCCGAGAAGACGATGAAATCCGTTTGAGAACTCACCTCACCGCCCATTCCCGGACCCAGCAAAACATAGTAATCCAGGTTTTTCCCCGCCATGGCAGGATTGGTGATGTTTGTTTCTATTTGGGCGGTGTATTTCCCGTGAGTGAAAGTGATCTTGCGGACGATGCTCAAACCATTCGCGGCCTGCAGAGTCATCGTCACCGTTTGAGTGGGCTTCGTTACCGAAAGGTTGATATCAGAAGCAGGAGAAAGCTCGTAGTAAGAGTTACTCAGAACCGCATTGAAAGCAGGGTCTTGGGTTTCCAGAGTCAGAGGCAGTTTTGCACCCGGCTCATGTTTGACCAGATCGACC
>JAJDBG010000047.1 GCA_029261475.1 Nitrospinaceae bacterium | reverse complement strand
GTGCAAGCAAATGCTATTCTATATGAATTTGTGAAATTTTTCTATTCGCCTATTTATATTAATTCCTTTACAATAATTGATAGGTACAGACAGTAGTTTTTATTATGAATTTGACACCCTAAAAAATGTCACCGACTGATTCTAATCCATCCTTGGACGCAGACAAGGAAAAAACAAGCCTCGCTCCTTCTGAGAGACAAGTCAGCGAAGAAAATCGTCTCCTGAAAGAGGAAAATCAGAGGCTGATAGAATCTGTCGCCAAGGCCAAGGAAGAAAGCAAAGCCAAGAGCGATTTTCTCGCCAATATGAGTCACGAATTGAGAACTCCGCTAAACGCAATCATTGGTTATAGCGAGTTGCTGGAAGAAGTCGCCAGCGATTTTAATATTCAGGATGATATGGCTCCCGATCTAAGAAAGATCAACTCCGCAGGCCGTCATCTCCTGGCGATCATCAATGATATTCTAGATCTTTCCAAAATAGAGGCGGGAAAGATGGAACTTTTCCCTGAGGAGAGCAACCTTGCCGAGCTCTTGGAAGAAACCATCAATACCATCAAACCCCTGGCGGATAAAAACAGCAATCAATTGCAAATCCAGCAAGCCGAAAACCTAGGGGATTTTATTGTTGATGAGGATCGTTTTCGACAAATTTTACTCAATCTTTTCAGCAATGCCTGCAAATTTACAGAAAACGGAACCATCAGTCTGGATGTTTTTTCCAAAGTAATAAACGGTACTGACCACTATGTTTTTCAGATTGGAGATACCGGGATAGGAATGAATCCGGAGCAGATGAACCGCTTGTTTAAAAACTTTGAGCAAGCCACTGTCTCAACGTCAAAAAAATATGGTGGGACGGGATTGGGCCTGGTCATATCGCGACAGCTATGCAATATGATGGGAGGGGATATTCGAGTAGAAAGCAAACTCGGCCAGGGAAGTATTTTTACCATTGAGGTCCCCTGTGATACGACGATTGGAGAACGCCCCTCTGCACCTGCTCGCTCAAAGGAAAGGCCTGTAACATTGCCGCCGGGAGAAATCCCTGTGGTTTTGATCATCGATGACGATCCCATGATGTTTGACTGGGTAAAAAAATCTCTCGATAATAAGAACATCAAAGTCGAATTTGCTACCGATGGGAAGACCGGATTGGAGATGGCGCGTAAAATTCGCCCCCAAGTCATCACCTTGGACATTATTCTCCCAGATATGGATGGATGGTCGGTCCTGACGCAATTGCAATCCGATCACGATTTGGCAGACATTCCCATCATTATCATTTCAATGATAGATGAAAAACGTAAGGGTTACGCCTTGGGTGCCCTGGAGTATATGGTCAAACCCATTGATAAAGAGCGATTGAACTTCCTTGTGAATAAATATGGCGGAGCTACTGACCGTTCCGTCTTAGTTGTCGATGACGAGCCTGGCGCGCGAGCCGTTCTTCGGCGGCGGCTGGAAGAAAGATCCTGCATTGTTTCCGAAGCAGAAAATGGAGCTTCGGCCCTGGTCCATGTTTATAAAACGCCACCCTCTCTCATTTTTCTGGATTTGATGATGCCTGTTATGGATGGCTTCGATTTCCTGGAAAGACTTCGCAACGATCCCGAATTGAACAAAATTCCCGTAGTTGTTGTTACCGGAAAAGACCTGACTCAAGAAGACCGACGTCGCTTAAACGGCAAAGTGAAACTTCTCTTGCAAAAAAAGTCGTACGAGCAAGAAGATTTGCTCGAAGAAGTACGCGATCAAATTCTCCAGCACCTCCCCAGCCATATGCTGGGGCAGTGATTGCATTCCCATCACTCGGGAAACGCAAATCCCGCCTCCCACTTTTCCTGCTCTAATAACAGCAAATCCTTTTTCTCACCTGAGGCATATCCTCTATGGCAATCTTGTTTTAAGGCCAGTAAGCATATGAACCAGTATTTAAAAATCCCAGAAGGAAATATAAATTTTTAGTGAATGATTTTGTAAAGTTTATTAGGGATTTGGAGGAAGGGGATAACTTGTAGGTATGCAAGTACTGTAGATTTAGAACCGCATCAAACAAGAAACTGTTGTGACGGGTTCAGCAAATAGAAGGTCAGGATATTTGAAAATGGTGCGAAGGGCGGGAATCGAACCCGCACGGTGTTGCCACCGCAGGATTTTAAGTCCTGTGCGTCTACCAGTTTCGCCACCCTCGCATTTCATTTCCTGAAAGCATTATAATCTAAACGAGATCAAGTTACTTCTTCAAAATTCACCTTAAATTCTGCCAGCCAGAGATATTACTACATTTTCTATCTACTTGCGACTCTGATTGACTTTCAATTATGATTTTAACTACCATGACAGCTTAAAATCGTTTCATCACAAAAAGTACTCTAAAGACTGGGCACACATTGTAATCCGTTTGACCTCATTAAAGCTCGAAAATAGAAGGTAATATTTTGGAAATAAAAACTCTAAAGCGTGTTCTCGCAAAGCTCCTTCCGGAAGGTACCGAGCTTGAGCCCTTTTTTGAAACGGGCGAGCCGCTGGAAATTCTAGCTGAATGCCTCAGGGAATTGGAAAAACTTCATCGCTTAAGGGACTGGACGTTTGAAACTTACGGCATCGACCTTGCCGTATCGCCACGTACTTTTTTTGCTTTGCTGGATATCTCGGCCATTAATTTTTTGGAAACTACGGATCGCAATCTGGAAGTTGAAATTAAAAGCATAAAAGACGGACGCAAGGAGACCGATCCCGTAACGGTGGGAAATTTAAACGCGACTTTGCGTGAGCTGTACCGTGCTTTGGAGGGAACAGCGGAAATATTTCAAAATAATGCGAAGGAAAAAATCCTGCTTCAAGAGATTACGGATGAAAAAGCGGAACAGGGGCGCGCCCTGCTGAAGCAATGGCATGCTCTGAGTGCTGCGGGGATTCTGAATGTATCCTCAGGCTTGAAACGCCGCGGTCTGGAAAAAAAATTCTCGGCCCTGTTCCCACAAGCGATGAAAGGGCGAAAGCTTTCGGAGGTTTTTCAACAGGTCGCTCTGGAAATGGAGTTTTATCATCACTGCATAGGGTTGAATCTGAAATGGAAGGCTCTGGATCTGGACTTGTTTAGAGTTTTTAAAGGAAAAGGCATAGCCACTCTCATGGAGAATGTTCAGGAGATCGGGAACTTGCTTTGGGCCGTCGTCTACAAAAATCCAAAAATTGCTCAAAGCTCAGCCTTGGCAGGTCTTCAACTGAATGACATCAACACATTATTTTTCGCGGATCAAGAACGACGGGAATCGAGAGGTGAGGGGTAGAAAATCTCCAGAGTCGGGACAGGAGGATGGGGGAGACTTGGTCCCGACTCTGGAATCAATCCTTATTTTCCGCTACGGAAAGTCGAAGGATTTTCTTTGCCTTCAGCAACCAACTGGCCGATGGCACCTTTGGCAACCCGGAAGATACTGTGATCTACCAAAGTATAAGCTCCAGGCGCATCCAGGGTGAACTCTACAATGGTGGCACCAGCAGAGGGAACGAGCGTTGTTTGAACGTTGTGATTGACCGCTCCTCCCAAAGCACCTTCCATGTATACGGTGTCGAAAATTTCACCGATAATATGGAAAGAGGAAATGCCGTTGGGTCCGATGTTTCCAAAATACATTCGTACTTTATCGCCTACGTTAGCTTTCAGAACATTATCGCCCATCAAAGCTCCTGCGCGACCGTTGAAAACTACGTGGTCAGGATGCTCAGCCAAACCTTTGCTGATGTCAAAATGTTGAACTCCTTCGGATCCGTCTGTGAAGAATTCACTCTCAAAAACATAGAATTCCTTGTCCACGGGAGGCAAGCCACCTTTGGGTTCGATGAGCACGAGACCGTACATGCCATTTGATATATGATCGACAATCGATCCTGCCGCACAATGGTAGATATACAGGCCAGGATTCTGTGCCTTAAAGGTGAAGACTTTCTCTTCGCCAGGGCTAACGGTATTAACAGCCGCACCGCCACCGGGGCCATTCACTGCATGGATATCGATATTGTGTGGTTGTGTGTTGTCTTTGTGATTGTGCAAATGGAATTCGATGGAGTCTCCAACTCTTGCGCGAAGCATGGGGCCGGGAACGGTTCCACCAAAAGTCCAGAAAGCATACTTAACATCATCGGACAAATTCCCGACAACTTCTTTCGCTTCAAAATGAGCCACTACGGTCGCAGGCTTGTTCCTCTTTATAGGGGCCGGTACCTTTGGGGCTGTTGTTAATTGTGCTGTTTCCGCGCCTGCCTGCGCCTGAAACGAGAGGGCTAGCAATATGCCCAACCCTACAGCTACTAATTTATTTCCTGATCTGATCATTTAAAACGCTCCTTTGAAATAAAATAAAATTACCCTGCTCCTATTAATGCAAGCTGTATACCAATTGAGTCATTATGTTGCAATCTCCTTTAGGTATAAGGGTTTTGCTCGTTTTTATGGTCTTGCAACAATATTACAACTGTTGCGTTTATGTTGCGTGCAATAGATTTCGATGCTTTTGTTGCAACTAGTGTTGCGTGTTGTCTTGTGTTGAGCTTGCCTTGTTTTCGCTTGCCCATTGCATTGCATCCCCCTTCGGGCTATAACCATGCTACTTAAATAGGGAGAATAATGAAGCTTTCCGAAGAAAATATACTCAAGCAAATTCGCAAGCAGTCCTTGCGCCCAATGAAAATAGCCGAGATGGCTCGCGCGTTGACGGTTCCAGAGAAACAACGCAAGCCTTTCCGTAATCTTATCAAAGAGATGGGGGACCGAGGGTCTCTCATTAAAGTCCGTGGCGGACGCTATGGTATTCCTGATCGAATGAATCTTGTGACGGGGGAGCTGAAGGGGCACCCGCGTGGATTTGGATTTGTTGCAGAGGAAGGTTCTACGGGTGCGAACGATCTCTACATCCATCAGAAAAATATGAGGGATGCGATGCATTTGGACCTCGTCGTGGCACAGGTGCAACCGGGGGGTGAGCGACCGGAAGGAAAGATCGTCCAAATTCTCGAACGCCGGACCCAAAAATTGACAGGGACCTATGAGAATACGGGCCGGGAGGGCTGGGTGACTCCAATGGAGGAATCCCATTTTCATGATGTCTTCATTCCTGCAAAAAACAAGATGGGTGCGAAAGATGGGCAGATCGTAGAAGTCGAGATCATTAGCTATCCCAGCTCCCGTCAGGCCCCAATGGGGAAGATCACCCACATACTAGGCTACTCAGACGATCCCAATGCGCAGCTCAAGGCGATCTTTCGTCGTCACGACGCACCTTTGGAGTTCCCCGCTAAAGTGCAAAGTGCGGCAGAGCATTTGTCTTCAGAAATTTCCAACGAAGAGCGCGCGCATAGAATAGATTTAAGATCTGCAACCGTGTTCACCATTGACGGGGAAAAGGCCAAGGATTTTGACGATGCGGTGTCCCTCGAATGGGATGAAAAGGGTTATCGACTGGGCGTTCATGTCGCCGACGTATCACATTTTGTTCAACCCAAAACGGCTTTAGATAAGGAAGCTTTTGAAAGAGGGACCAGTATTTATTACTCCGATGGGGTTTTGCCCATGCTCCCGTTCCCGATCTCTAACGAAATGTGTAGCTTGAGACCCAACGAGGAAAAGCTCACCCTGTCGGTCAATATTGATCTCGATAAAGAAGGAAATTTGAAGGATTTTCATTTCTACACGTCAGTCATAAAGAGTTGCAAGCGTTTGATTTACAATGACGTTGCAAAGCTTGAAGAGGGTGATCCCGGCGAGTTGACACCGGTGTTACTCGAAATGAAAAAGCTCAGTCAAATGCTTCGGAAGAGTCGTTACGAAAAAGGGAGCGTCGATTTTAATATTCCCGAAGCGCAGATCGTGTTGTCCCCTTCCCAAGCTGTAGAGGACATCGTCGAAGCGGAACACAATTGGGCGCACGAGTTGATCGAAGAATTCATGCTGATGGCCAATCAATGCGCGGCAAAATTCTTGAAAAAGAACAAAATTCCCTGCGTGCACCGAATTCACGAAGCACCCGATGCCGAGAAACTGGAAGCCTTCAACGATTTCATCTCCACCTTTGATTTGAGTCTTCCCACCACGGTGAATACGCCGTCGCTGGATTTGCATCGTTTGATTCAGAAAGTCCGGAATCGACGTGAAGAGCGTGTCGTCAACATCCTGCTTTTGCGGTCGATGAAAAAAGCACTCTACTCAGAAAAAGATTTGGGCCATTACTGTTTGGGATACGATGACTATGTCCATTTCACATCTCCCATTCGCAGGTATCCCGACTTGTACACACACCGTCTGATAAAAAAGTATCTGAACCATAAATGTTCCAGCTCAGAAAAACAGCATTTGAGAGAACAGGCGATAGAGTGCGGTGTGCAATCGTCGGCACGAGAACGCAAAGCCATGGCGGTGGAAAGAGATATCAGCGACTTGCGGCGTGCGCAGTACATGGCAGGGCGTGTGGGAGAAATCTTTCATGGCAATATTTCCAGCGTCACTTCCTTCGGATTCTTTGTGGAATTGAAAGAAGTCTTCGTCGAAGGACTCGTCCTATTGTCCAGCCTGACCGACGATTATTATATTTTCATGGAAGGCGAACACAAGCTACAGGGAAACCGTAGCGGAAAGATATTCAGGATCGGCGATCCTGTGGAAGTCCGCGTTGCCGAGGTCAAAATCGCCCGTCGCCAAATCGCTCTGTCCCTGGTCAAGAAACTATAAAAGATTCCCGAGTCGTTCGTATTGCATAGGGATAATATGACGGATAGAAATTTTTTTACCTTAATACTATCGAGTCTGGCACTGGGATTTCTATGGTCTCTCAATAACCCGCACGACTTATTCACATGGTTCCTTGAAGTTTTTCCTGTGATTGCGGGTGTCCTGATTCTTTCGCTTACCTATCCCAAATTCAAATTCAGCAGACTCGCTTATTCGTTGATGTGGTGTCACGCTATAATCCTTCTGATTGGTGGACACTATACCTACGCTGAAGTCCCGCTTTTTAACTGGTTGAGAGATTCTTTTGAACTCAGTCGAAATCATTACGATCGTGTCGCGCATTTTTTTCAGGGATTTTCCCCCGCAATTGTAGCGAGGGAAATTTTATTGCGGAACTCACCTTTACAGCCGGGGAAGTGGCTATTTTTTACAGTGACCTGTATCTGCCTGGCCTTTAGCGCGTTTTACGAACTCATCGAATGGTGGGTGGCGGAGGCTACAGGTACAGCCGCGGAAGCTTTTCTTGGAACGCAAGGAGATGTCTGGGACACTCAATGGGATATGGCACTGGCTTTGTTGGGCGCGACCACTTCGTTGCTTCTCCTGAGAAAGACCCACGATCATTTTCTAGCCAATCTAGAGAAATGATACAACTTAAGTAGGGTATCTATCTCTAAAACCTTTTTATAAGGGGCAAATCTTTATTTTATATAAATAGAAGTAAAGAGGGTGTGTCGTCAGGAGTTCATCGCTGATGAACAAAATGGAGTATATTTATTCTAAGGTATCGCTTGCTGGCAAAGGTCTCAGCGCGGGCGTCGGGAAGGTGGTCTGCCGCCGCGTCCTTTGGGACGAGACGATGAGTTGCCTGATGGACGTGAATTACCGGGTCGGGGTTTTGGTTTTCTGCGTGGCGGTTCGCCGCCGGGTTTTTCTGTGAGGAACAATTCTTCCTCGGGCCATACGACCGGGATTTTCTGTTTCAAATATTCTTCTACGTTTTCGAGGTGTGCGGCAAAATTTTCGCAACACAAGGTGATGGCTTTTCCTTCGGCACCAGCTCGCGCGGTTCTTCCGATTCGATGGACATAATCCTCGGCATCTTGCGGCAGGTCGTAATTGATAACGTGGGTGATGTCATCGACATGCAATCCGCGAGAGGCGACATCGGTTGCGATCAATACATTGATCTCACTATTCTTGAATTGCTCCAGCACTTTGGTGCGCTTGTTTTGATGTAAATCGCCGCTGATTTGTGAAGCGACATAGCCGTTGTGGCGTAATTTGAATTCCAGCTTCTCTGCCCAGGCTTTGGTGTTACAGAAGATGATAACCTTTTTGCCTTCCTCGCGCTTGAGCAGTCCCAACAGAAGTGAGAACTTTTCATGCAATCCGACATGGTAAAGAGACTGCGCAATCTTATCGACGACCGCTTTTTCTGGTTCGATAGCTATTTTTTCAGGATTGTTCATGTGTTCGTAGCACAACTCAAGAACCCGAAAGTTCAGCGTGGCTGAAAACAGCATGGACAATCGTTCGTCATAGGGTGTCATCCTCCTCAGAATGTATCGAAGGTCTTGAATGAAACCCATATCAAACATTCGGTCGGCTTCGTCGATGACCAATACCTGAATGCTTTTGAGACTGAAAAACTTTTGCTTGTAATAATCGATCAACCTACCCGGTGTAGCGATGAGAATATCGAGTCCGGCAAGAATTTTTTGTTTCTGCTTTTCGTAATCCACCCCGCCATAAATACAGACCGTGCGAAGCCCGCAATTGCTACCGAGCAAAATAGCGTCGCGCTCGATTTGCATTGCCAGTTCACGAGTCGGCGCGATGATGATGCAACGTGGCCCGACAAAGGATTTGGCTTGTTTGGGTGCCGCGTGAGTCAGTAAATGATTGAATGCGGTGATGAGGAACGCCGCTGTTTTACCCGTACCTGTCTGGGCTTGCCCTGCGACATCTTTACCCGCTAGAGTCAGGGGAAGTGTTTTACTTTGAATGGGAGTGCAATGGTCAAAACTGGCATCTCTGATTCCTTGCAAAACAGATTCTTCTAAAGGAAGAGACTCAAAACGAATTAAAGACAATAGGGGGCTCCAGAAACGGGGTTAAATAAGGAAAACAAAGAACGGCTTGTGTGACTAGCGGAAGAAAAAGCATAAAACACAGCTTGGGATTCCATTATAGGCTCCCAAAACCGGAATGCAACCGCAATCTTGTTCCGTCACGAGCACAGCAGATGATTGGTGATACATTTAAAAACGCATGGTTGTCCATGAGGCTACCCGGATTGCAAGGTCGTCGCCTAGCCCATCCGTCCCCGGCGGCTCGCCGGTTAGACGAGTTCGAGGAGTTTTAGATTTTTTGCCAGCGTTGGGGAATTTTGCAGAGACGTTTCGCCGGCGGGGGTGAGTCTATTGCCCGCGACGTTGAGCACTTCCAGTTGAGTCAATTCATTAGGTTCCGCGAAAGCGCGTGCGCCGTCGTCGCCGATTTGATTGAGAGTCAATACCAGAACTTTGAGATTGCTCAGCGTTTTCGATTGCGCGATGGCTTCAGCTCCCCGAGCGTGTATCCAGTTTTCTTTTTCCAGATTGAGATTCACCAGTTGAGTCAGGTACTTTGATTTTGCCAGAGCGATGACACCCAGGTCGCAGACATTGTTGTTGTTCAGACGTAGATTGATGAGTTTCGCGAAGTATTTACTTTTTGCCAGAAACTGGATCCCTTCCGGATTCAGTTTGTTTTCGCCGAGGTCCAGTGTTTCGATCAACTTCATGTTTGAAGATTTGGACAATAGGCGCAGGCCTTCGGCCTTGAGATCGTTGTTATTGAGATCGAGGTATTTCAATCGCTTCAACGTTTTCGATTCTGCAATAGAGATGGCACTGTCCGCCGTCAAGCCGTTCCAGCTCATTTTGAGTTCTTCCAGATTGGCGAACATCGGGGATTCGGCAATGGCGTAGATACCGTCGTCCCCAATGTGATTGTTGGACAGGTCGATGCGTTTCAAATTGGGAAATAGTGAAGAGCGAGCGAGCATTTCGATGCCTTCGGCATTGAGACTGTTGTCGCGAAGGTCCAGCTCCTCCAATTGTTCCAGCGGAGCTTGTTCGGCAAGCATTATCAGACCCTGATCGCCGATGGAGACATCGCGCAGTTTCAGCGATTTCAATCGATGCCCCAAGGTGGATTCCATCAGTCCCTTGAGTCCCAGAGCTTCGATGCGATTGTAGGAAAGATCCAGTTTTTGTAGGTTGGGCATATTTTCCGCGAGGCCGAGGACCTTGCAACCGAGCGCGCCGATTTCATTGCTGGACAGATTCAGTTCGCGAAGCGTTTGAAAATGAGTTGTTTTGGAAAGGTAGAAGATGCCTTCGTCGTCGAGATTGTTGTTTTCAAGAGAGACGAATTCGCTGGATGAAAACAGCGGCGACAGGCAGAGGTGTTTGAGTCCGGCGGTTGTGAGGCTGGTCTCGCCAAGGTCCAGATGTTTCAGCGAATGCAGAGGCTCGATGTCAGCCAGTATTTTAAATTCATCTTCCTTAAGGCGCTTCCCTTTGAGGTCCAAAGATTGCGAACCGGATTTTTCCTGAACGATATCGACAATATCCTGAGGGACGCTGTTTTTTTCAAAATAGCGAAGGTAGGCGAGGCTGTCGCCAATGTCTTTTGCTTCTGCCATGGTCTTACCCTGAATTTTTGTGTCTATGAGAATCCTGCGAAGAACACAGAAAACATTTTTATATAATTTTTTAAAGAAATTGCAGGAAAATGCAGAGTTTGGAATTTCTCCATTCCGAGCTTTATTCAGGCGATCCTTTAAAAGTTCAGTCAAATTGTAGCATTTATCCTGGCTATCGTGAATAGCTGGCACAAATAAGACTCGGCCATGCAATTGGGAGACAAATTAAGGGGTCAAATCTTGAATTTTTATATCAGTGGCCTGTATTTGAGGGAATTTGGGAGGGGAGAGGAAAATTCCCCACAGCAAGCTGTGGGGATGATTTCTTTCAGCAGATTACGGTTTCCTAGTTCAAGCTCACAGAGACGGTTTTGGAGACGCCTTTTTCTTCCATGGTAACGCCGTAGAGTGAATTGGCGAAGGACATGGTTTTCTGGTTGTGAGTGATGATGATGAACTGCGTCTTCTCAGACATTTCCTTGAGCATTTCCTGGAAGCGAATGACGTTGGCTTCGTCGAGAGGCGCGTCGATCTCATCCAGTAAGCAGAAGGGGCTGGGACGTTCTTTGAAAACCGAGAACATGAGCGCGACCGCAGTCATGGCTTTTTCTCCACCTGAAAGGAGATGCAGATTCTGCATGCTCTTGCCAGCGGGATTGGCCTCGATTTCGACACCAGATTCGAGAGGGTTGCTGGGGTCGGTCAAAGTCAATTTGGCCTTTCCACCCTGGAACAGTCGAGAGAATATTTCTTCGAAATTCGTTGCCACTTTCTGAAAGGTTTCCAAAAAGCGGTCGCGGGTGGTTTGGTTGATTCGTTCGATAGTGTCTTTCAAAATTTGAATCGATTCGAACAGATCTTCCTGTTGGCCTTGCAAAAAGGTGAAGCGTTCGTTGGCTTGTTGATAGTCGGACAGGGCGGCTAGATTGACTTCACCCATTTTGCCGATTTTACGTTTCAACTCAGCAATGCGTTCGTTGGCTTCTGGAACTTCTTCGTCGCTCAATTGATCTGCCATAGATGGCGCGACTTCTGAAAGAACGACATTGAAATCGTCGTAAGCTTTTTCTTCAAGATGTGCGGTTGTGATACGGATTTCAGATTGTTTCAATTCCGCGCGAGAAATTTTTTCTGCCTGATCCTGAATTTGTCGGGTCAAGGTGCGAATCTCTTCATCGACCTTTTTTTCCTCTTCTTCCTTATCGCGCAGGCTTTCTTCGGAGAGAGTCAATTGTTCCGAGAGATTGTCCTTTTCTCTGGCGGTTTTCAGTAGATCGCTTTCCAGTCCCTTGATTTGCTCGACCAACTCGGCGATTTTTTCTGCGTTGTGGGTTGCGTCGGTTTTCCTTTGAGAAATCCGGCGTTCCAAAACCTCGGCCTGCAACTCAATGCGCTTGATCTCGGTGAGAGTGTTGTCCCGCTTGCCAATCAGTGAGGCGATGAGTGCCTGCCGGTCGCCCATTTGAGTGACCTGCGCTTCTATGGCTTGTCGGTCGATTCCAAGTTGTTTTCTGAGACCTTGGGATGTTTGCTGGATCTTTTCTCGCTCGATGTCTTGTTCTGCAATTTCCTTTTGCAAATTTTCGCATTGAGTCTGTAAATTTTCCAATTCATCCCGGCCTTTTTCGACAGAGTTTTGAACAGAAATCTTTTTCTCTTTGTGTCTTTCCAGATCACGGATGATGGATTCTATATCCTTTCGGGCATTGGACACCTGCATGGATTGTTCGTTCACAGATTGATCGGCTTGTTTCAGTTTATTTTCCCAAGCCATGAGGCGACCTTTTTGATCGAGCACATCTTTTGCCGCCGATTCGGACTTTTCCTTCAGGCTTTCTGTTTTCTGGGTCAATTCTTCTAGTTCGCGCTTACGATTGAGCAGTCCTGCGGAGTCGTTATTTTCTTGTCCACCCGTCACGATGCCCTGTGGGTCGATCATTTCCCCGTTTTGAGTGACGATGGAGCCTGTGAACTCAGGATTTTGATACAATTGCAGGGCGGTTTCCAGATCTTCGACGACAACGACATTTTTCAGGAGCAGTTCCACGAGAGGTTGGTATTCCTCGCGGCACTCGATTTTATCGTAAGCCAGGCCCAACACCCGGGAATTGCCGTTCAGATAAACAGGTGGCGATGCAAATGTTTTGGGACGAAGGGGAATGAATGAACCGCGCCCCGATTTTTTGTCATTCAGATAGTCGACGGCTTTGATGGTGTCAGCGTATTCATCGACGATGATGCTTTGAAGCTTGTCGCCCAAAACAGTTTCGATGGCTGTCTCGAATTCTGCCGGGGCGCGTAAAACGTCCACCAATACTTCGCGCATTCCCTGAATGGGGCGTGGGTCGCCCTCTCCTTTCATCAGACACTTCACGCCAGAGTGGAAGCCCTCAAATTTTTGCCGCAGTTCCAGCATTGAGCGGACGAGGGAAGCGTTGCTGATGTAGTTTTCTTTCAATTGAGAACTGGTTTTTTCCAAAGCATCGAGTTGGACTCGTCCCTCTTTTACCTGTTGAGAAAGAGCGTCTCTCTCGTTTTGCATTTCGACGAGTTGTTTGGATTTCTCCGCCAGAGAAAGTTCTTCTGTCTGACGCGTTTCTTCCAGTTCCTTTTGCAAGAGCGTGAGTTCTTCTATCTCGCCGGCTTTTTCGCCCGCTTGATCTTGTAAAAATTGACGTCTTGCTTCCACAGAGGCCGATTTGCTTTTCTTGTCGCTCAAGCTTCTATGAAGCTGATTGATTTCATTTTCAGCAGAGGAAACCTTTCCTTGCAGTTCCTTGAGCAAGTTCTTTTTGTTCCCCAACGCCTGTTTTTGTTCTTCGAGTTCGTCGCCTTCCTTATTAAGTCTTTCGGAATAGCCGCCGAGTTCTGTTCGACGTTGTTCGACCTCTAGAATTGATCCCTCTATATCCCGGCCCATTTCTGCAATTTCGCCTTCGGCTTTCTGGTTGTCGGCAGTCAGGTGCGCTATTCGGTCGTTGTTGCTTTTCAAGGTTTGCTCATTGCGTCCCAGAGTGAGGGAGAGCTGATGGATTTGCTCACGAGTTTCGTTCAAAACTTGATGCGCCGTTTCGATCTCCAGTTTCAATGCCGTGGAGCGAATGGATAGAGTCTCAGATCGAGCTTCGGATTCTTGCTTCAACTGATGAGTCGCGGCAAGTTCCTCTTCAATGAATCCCAATTCTTTAGATAGCTTGACGATCTTCTTGGAAAATACCTGGAGAGACAGATCTTTGACTTCAGATTGATAAGTTTTGTAACGCTCAGCTTTAGCCGATTGGCGTTTCAGAGACTCGGCCTGACGTCCCAGTTCCTTGACGATGTCGCCGATACGCGCCAGATTTTGCTCAGATGCGGCCAATTTTCTCTCAGCTTCGTTGCGTCGATGCTTGAACTTCAAAATTCCAGCCGCTTCTTCTATTAAGATGCGTCGATTCTCGGGCTTGGCGGTGATGATTTCGTGGATATGCCCTTGCTCGATAACGGTCAATACCTTGGGGCTGATGCCCACATCGAGTAGAAAATCGGTGATGTCCTTCAAGCGACAGGGGATTTGATTGATATAGAACTCACTCTCGCCCGATCGGTAGTAACGACGAGTGACTTTGACTTCGTCGGACACATTGGGAACATTAGCGATGCGTAAGCCCTTGGGGACGCTGGCAAGTGTGAGGGATATTTCAGCCCGGTTGAGCGGCTTGCGTGATCCACTCCCGTTGAATATGAGATCGACGGATTTCGTCCCGCGCAGGGATTTAGAACTTTGCTCGCCGATGACCCAGCGGATAGCGTCCGAGACATTGCTCTTTCCACATCCGTTGGGGCCGACAATTGCTGTGAAACCGTTATTGAAGTGTATTTCCGTTGCGTCAGCAAAGGACTTGAACCCTTCCAAGCCTAAGTTCTTTAAGTACATAGCGGTTTTTTTCCTTCGAATGAATAAATGATTGCTTGCCCGAAGATTAGCTCAACTGGAGAGGCTTGTAAAGAAAAAACACACAATCACTGGTATATTAGATATTTTTCCCTACTATATCTGGTATGCTTTTGTTATTCAAGGCTTTTCCGAGACCGCAAGCTGTTTGTTTGGGGCAAAAAATTTTTTTATAGAAGGAATGCCCTGTTTTCGCCTGTAACGTTAAGGGCCATTCAATACTTGCATTCAAGCCGATGTTTTTGTGTGAGGAATATCGGCGGATACGGCATGAAGCAAAACTTGCCTGCAAGTTGTCTATCTTTATAGTATGTATTATTTATTGTTATAATTTATATTTTGCTTATGGTGTAATGCGCTGAAAAATAGAGGCTGGAAAAAAATTACTTATTGTCTGCTCGCGCCATAAACGCTTTTATAGCAGTTATTTGAAAAATAGATACACATGGTTGAAATGTATTGACAAGGGTTTGGAAAATCCTTTAACTATATATTGATACAATTTATTATTTTTTTTGATTATTTTTAGTCTGTGAATTCCATTAAAGGATAGCCCTCCCCATTGTCCTTAAATAAGGCTGAAACGGTAATATTTTTATTGGTAACTTATTTTTATTAGTGATTTCCTAAAAGGAGTAGTAAAGATGAAATTTTTCAAATCATGTGTTGCGGCAGCTCTTTGTTTGATGCTGGCCAACTCGCCCTATGCTCAGGCGGCACCGCCTGCAGTGCTATTTTCGAGTACTTTCGACAGTGACGCGCGTGGGCTTGCTATTACAGGAACTTTGGCAGATGGTTGGACGGTTACTTCTGGCAATTTGGATGTTATCGGGCCAGGTTTTTTCGATCTCTATCCCGGGAATGGCAACTTCCTCGATATGGACGGTAGTGTCAGTAACGCAACGATTGCGTCACCCGTCTTGAGCCTTGCCCCCGGGGTCTACAGGTTGTCATTCGAAACGGGCAACAACTCAATTGGTAATATCTTTGATAACGCATTAGAGGTTTCTTTCGGCACTGTGGTCAAGCGAGTTGTTTCTCATACGCATGTGAATGGCTCGGGAGAAAAGCTGGTAAAAACTACCATTCAATTTGTTGTTACTGAGTCCACATCGTCTAGCCTGGTATTCCGGGAATTGGGAACACCCAATGCTGGAGGCACCGTATTAGACAATGTTTTACTGGAATCCATTCCTTCCAGCGTTGTGTTTTCGAGCAATTTTGATAGCGACACTTCCTCGTCAAACTTGGCAGGTTGGACTATCACCGCGGGCAATGTTGATCTCGTGAGCGATGGTCTCGGTGGATTGTATCCGGGGAACGGCAAAATCATCGATATGGATGGTACGGGTGCCAATGCCAACGCTACTATTGTAACAGCCCCTTTGACCCTCAGCCCCGGCACCTATCAGCTGTCGTTCAAATTGGGTAATAATTCGGGAGGTGTTAGCACTGAATTCATCGGCAACGGTCTTGATGTAAGCCTTGGTTCGTTGTTGAACAAATCCTTCCCGGCTCCGGTTGGTACGCCAAATCTGGAGTCTCGCCTTGTTCAGTTTGTTGTAACGGCTCCGACCACTGCCAGCCTTTCATTCAAGGAAACGGGAACGCCGAATTTTGCAGGCACCATATTGGATGCTGTTGCGCTGGTTAAGGTTGACTATATTGTGCCGACCATCGCCAATCCCGTGACTGTCTTTTCGAGTACTTTCGACAGTGATACTCGTCAGCTTGGTGCCACAGGAACTTTAGTGGATGGTTGGACGATTGCTTCTGGTACAGATGTGGATGTTCAAGGACCGGGGCTTGGCGATATCTATCCCGGAAATGGCAACTACCTCGATATGGACGGTAATGCCGTTAACGCTACGATTACATCACCCACCTTAAACCTTAACCCCGGCGAATATTGGTTGTCGTTTGAAGCGGGTAATAATTCTACTAGTAGTAGTTTTAATAACAGCATGGAGGTCTCCATTGGAAACGCGTTCAAGGAAATCGTTTTCATAGACCATGTAAACGGTTTGGGGGAGAAGCTGGAAAGGACTGATATTCATTTTGTTGTTCTTCAGTCTACATCGACCAACCTGATATTCAAGGAAACCGGTCCTGCCAGCAGTGGTGGCACCGTATTGGATGATGTTTTACTGATTACAACCAATCAAGCTCCCATCGCAAATGCGGGTAGCAGTCAAATCATTGAGCAACAAGGTCCTGGTAGTTCCAGTGTGACGATGAACGGAACAGGTTCTTCTGATCCTGATGGCGATCCTCTGACCTATAGTTGGACGGGACCTTTCGGAACAGCCACAGGTGCGGCACCTACCGTCTTGATTCCTGCTGGCACCCATACGGTGACCTTGATTGTAAACGACGGTACCGTTGATTCTGCTCCTGCAACAACAAGCATTACGGTTCAAGACACAACCGCTCCTGTTGTAACGGCTCCTGCTGATGTAACAACTGAAGCTACAGGCCCACAAACGGCAGTTGCTATCGGTACTGCTACGGCGACCGATGCGGTTGGCGTTACTT
>JAJDBG010000046.1 GCA_029261475.1 Nitrospinaceae bacterium | reverse complement strand
GTCAAGACATATTCAATTATATTGAACTGTTTTATAATCCGAAACGAAAACATGGTAAGAACGGTATGCTGTCTCCCATCGATTACGAACGACAGCAAAAAATGAAACTGCAAGGTGTCTAGAAAACCTGGGGCGTATCATTTGGAATTTTAAGAAAGAGTTAATAATTTGGGGTAGTCATGAAGTTATTAAAGCCGTAGATAAATTTGAATTGAATTCAGTACATCAATTAAAGGATAAAGAAATAATTTGGGTTGTAGATGCTTTGTTACTAGCTATAAGAAAAGATTTGGGGCATGAAGATACGCAATTAAAACCTGGAGATCTTGTTAGATTGATTATTATTGTTGGAGAAAGGGAAAAAATATTTGCATCAGATCCCTCACTGTAAGAATTGAGAAAAGAGTTATTTTTAAATTTGCTTTACTACAAGGAAGCTAATTTTAGATTTTTTTAATTGGCAAATAACTGGAATCTTCTCGGTTTTGCATAGCTCTTTTTAGCAATCATATATTCTGTGAAATAATTGTTTGCAAAAATTCTCTTCCTATTGTTTGAATCCATTGCCTGAAGGAATAGCTTAGTAGTAATACCTGAGTCTAAAACCTTTTCTACTTTTTCTTCAAAATCTTTAGTTATAAATAGTGTTGGCGAAGAATTTAAAAATTATGAAAGAAAATCCTCCCAAATTGGATATTAATGAAAAGTTGATCGGTCCGGCTTTGAAGTCGGCGGGCTGGGCGGTGGTCGATGGGAGCCGGGTGGGGCGCGAGGTCATCACGCTCGGGCGTTTGCAGGGCGCGGGTCAGCGCACGAAACAGGACATCGCGGATTATGTGCTCTTCTACAAGGGCCAGAAACTGGCGGTCATTGAGGCGAAGAAACGGAGTCTGCCGGACACGGAGGGGGTCGCGCAGGCGAAACGTTACGCGGAGAAATTGCAGACGCGCTGGGCCTACTCAACCAACGGTCTGGGCATTTACCAAATCGATATGAAAACGGGCGCGGAGCATTATGTGAATGCTTTTCCGTCGCCGGATGAATTGTGGGCTGAGACTTTCGCGGAGGCAAACGAATGGCGCGAGCGTTTTGATGCGGTGCCTTTGGAGGACAAGAACGGGCAATGGCAGGAGCGTTATTATCAACACAACGCCATAAACAAAACGCTGGAGATGATTGCGGAGGGACGCGACCGCATCCTCTTGACGCTGGCGACGGGCACGGGCAAGACTTTCATTGCCTATCAACTGGCCTGGAAATTATTCCACAGCCGCTGGAACTTGAGCCGGGAACCTAACCGGCGTCCGCGCATCCTCTTTCTGGCTGATCGCAACATCCTTGCGGATCAGGCTTACAACGCGTTTTCGGCTTTCCCGGAGGATGCGCTGGTGCGTATCGCGCCGGATGAAATTCGCAAGCGCGGTCGGGTTCCGAAAAACGGTTCGATCTTTTTCACTATCTTCCAGAATTTCATGAGCGGTAGCGATGACAAGGGCGATCCGGTACCGAGCTTTGGCGAGTACCCGCCGGATTTCTTCGACTTCATTGTGGTCGACGAGTGTCACCGGGGCGGGGCCAATGACGAAAGCAGTTGGCGCGATATTCTGGAATATTTCTCGCCCGCTGTGCAACTCGGGCTGACGGCGACACCGAAGCGCAAGGGCAATGTCGATACCTACGCTTATTTTGGCGATCCGGTTTATATTTATTCCCTCAAGGAAGGCATCAACGATGGTTACCTGACTCCTTTCAAGGTGAAGCAGATCGCCACGACGTTGGACGAATACGTCTACACTTCCGACGATGTTCTGCTTGAGGGTGAGATCATTGAGGGCAAGCTTTACAGCGAAGCGGAGTTCAACCGGCGTATCGAGATCAAGGAACGTGAGAGGAAACGGGTGCGCTTATTCATGAACGCCATCGACTCGAATGAGAAGACGATTGTTTTTTGCGCGACGGAGGAACACGCGCTGACGGTGCGCGATATGATCAATCAGATAAAGATAACTTCGGGTTATTGTGTGCGTGTGACGGCTAACGATGGGGAGCTGGGCGAGCGGTTTTTGCGCGCCTTTCAGAACAATGAAAAGTCTCTTCCGACGATTCTAACGACTTCGCAGAAACTTTCGACCGGGGTGGATGCTCGCAACGTTCGCAACATCGTTCTCATGCGTCCGGTCGATTCAATGATCGAATTCAAGCACATTATCGGACGTGGAACGCGCTTGTTCGAGGGCAAGGACTATTTCACGATCTACGATTTCGTCAAGGCTTACGAACATTTCAACGATCCTGAATGGGACGGTGAACCACTTCCTTCAGAACCTTGCTCGAAATGTAACGAAGAGTTCTGCGTTTGCCCGACTCCACAGCCTCAGTTCTGCCGAATATGCGACATTGATCCTTGCCAATGCCCTGAAACTTTATATAAGAGGAACAGGCCTAGCCTGCTGTGAATAGAACCACAGGCTTAGCCTGTAGTAAATAGAACTAGCCAAAAGATCGTTTCTTTAAAATTCATGTCTCATAAATGGACCCCGCTCCGGCGGGCGTGTGCGGGAAGGGCTTTGGTAGGGGCAAATCCATGGATTCGCCCCCTCTCCAGCTAGGCGGTGAAGTCTACTTCCAATTGTTTTGAGGCGTAGAGATGGTAGTAGAGACCTTCGGAGTCCATCAATTCTTTATGATTTCCGGTTTCGACGACTTTGCCTTTCTCCATGACGACAATTTTATCGGCAGAATGGATTGAGCTGAGTCGGTGGGCGATGACGACGGTGGTTCGGTTGGCGGTGAGTCGTTCCATGGCTTCTTGAATCAAATTCTCGGAATGATTGTCGAGAGCTGAGGTGGCTTCGTCTAATACGAGAATAGCCGGATTCTTCAACAAGGCGCGGGCGATGGCGATGCGCTGTCTTTCGCCGCCGGAAAGTTTCACGCCTTTTTCTCCTACGGTATGATCGTAGCCGTGTTCGAGCTGAACGATGAAGTCGTGCGCGTTTGCTGATTTAGCGGCGGAGATCAGTTCTTCTTCACTTGCATCCAGTTTTCCGTAAAGAATGTTTTCGCGAATGGTGCCGCCGAACAACAAAGTTTCTTGCGGTACCAGAGCAAATTGGTCGAGGTAAAATTCCGAGTCCAATTGGCGGATGTCTTGTCCGTCGAGCTTGATGCTTCCAGAGTCGGGATCAAAGAACCGTAATAACAATTGGATGAGAGTGGATTTTCCCGCCCCGCTGGGTCCTACCAGTGCGACCGTTTCGCCATCCTTAATATCCAGATCGATGCCATTTAGAACCGGAGTTTCCTTTTGGTAGCCGAAGGAGACATTCTCGAAACAGATGCTTCCTCCAACGCTTTCAGGTGTTACCGGATTCTCGCATTGAGTGACTTCGACGGGAGCGTCGAATATTTCATAAACGCGGTGAACGGCACCGAGGGTTTCTTGCGCCTGGGTGTAAACACGGACGAAGGTTCCTATTGGCCCTGCAACGATGAGTGCGTATAGAAAAAATGCGGCCAATTCGCCGGGCGAGGTGGTGCCTTCCATGACTTGATTGCCGCCGTACCAGATGAGACAGGCGGAGATGAGAAAGGTCATGCAGAGGATGACGGGGCCGAAGGAGGCGGATATTTTCAATTTCCCCAAAGATATGTCAAAGGCCGATTCGATTTCCTTGCTGAAGCGTTTGTTTTCATGAGGCTCGCGTCCGTATGATTTGACGACTTTTATTGAAGACACGGCTTCTTCCAAAACCACAGAGGCTTGCGCTAGCTGGTCCTGGACGGCTCCTGCGAGGCCACGCAATTTCTTCCCGAAAATGCGTGCGCCAATCATCAGAGGAGGCAGGATCAATAGTATGAGCCCCGTCAATTTCCAGTTGAGGTACAAAATAATGGCCAAGGCACCGACGAGGGTGATGGTTTGTCGAAGGATGGCGACGGGGATGGATACCAGTGCCTTTTCGATGAGGGAGATGTCGTTGCTCATCCTGGACAAAATATCTCCCACACGTTGCGATTGAAAAAATCTCAGGGAAAGCTCTTGCAGGCGCTTGAAAAAATCGATGCGGAAATCGGCGGTCACTCTCTGCCCAACATATCCGAATATGTAGTTGTGCGTTACAGAGAACAGGGCTTGAAGGAGAATAATGCCTATCAATTGCAGGGTCAGGTTGTTGAGAATCGCTTCGTTTTTTAAAACCAATGCGGCATTCACCATGTTTTTGACAATCAGAGGCAATATCAAATTGATGGCGGAAGTGATTGTCAGGCACACAAAGGCCCAAATGATGATTTTTTTATAAGGCTTCGTGTAAACCAGTATTCTGGAAAAACTTTTCATGTTCTTATCGTTGTAGACCGTAGAGCTAAGTCGGGTTCTCTGAAATTGCTGACTAGTTTCCAGAATCGGGTGAATTTTTAAATTATTTTTTAAAAAAGTTTATCATTTTACTTGCTGAGAAAGAACAAATCAATTGAATAAGTCCCGAAAGCCTTGATTTTTCCACTAGTTAATTCCTTTTTGTTCGATCTTCTTCCGTTTAAAAAAAAATCGTTATATTCCTAAAGTTTGCCTGCTTTTCTCCGTTAAGGAGATTGGGACCTCCCCGTTCAGGTTTATCAATTGAGTGGGGATTCCCATTAAACATTGTATATGTAGTAGTTGAATAAAAAGGAAAGAGGCTAGTCATGGATACTCAATCGATTAATTTGGAAACAGTATCGACGCCTACGAGAAACTCGAAATCAAGCCAAAGTGCCAAGAAGCCAGCGGCGCAGTCAAGTACTTCCGCTGAAGTGGTTCCGGAAAAAGATTCGGTAACGGTTTCTTCGGCGGGGAAGCAAGCTCTCGCTAGTGGCGTCACCGGAACTGGGAACAATCCAGCGAGTGAGAGTGTGTCTGCAAATCAGCGAAAATTATCAGTCACCGAGGATAATAAGGTGGTTGTTAAAATTGTTGATGGCGAAACGCAAAAGGTTGTTCGACAAATACCAGACGAAGAAGTTGTTCGCCTGCGTGATGCGGTACAAGAGAGCCTTGAAGATTTATAGCTCTTAGTTAGCATTTTAAGAGCCAGTTGGCTCTTCAATTTATGAAAGGGGTTTATCATGGAAATCGGAGGTTTGGGCAATGCTTCGGCAACAACAAAGTTGAGTTCGGATTCGTCCAAGGCTGGATCGACTGAAAGTGAAAGCTTGAGCGCAACGACTCAACAATCGGGTGGTGCATCTCGGGAGGCTGAAACCAGCCCCATTCCGCCTGCTAATGCGGCAGGAGAGGCTCCTTCGAATCAAAATAGTGTAACGAGTCAGGGTGGAGGGGGTAGTACGAACGGCTCGGGGAGCATCATTAGCGTCACCGCTTAATTTGGAATGAGAGTGTATAGAAGCCTCCGCTTAGGCGGGGGCTTTTTTATTTTGGGCTATTCGCCAAGCCCCATAGCGAAAAGGCGACCTTCCCTGGAAAAAACAGCTTTGTTGGGTTTTACATTTTCCAAAACGGCACCCAGCACACTGTCCCCTAATTTCAGCTTCCTGTTTTTTTCCGTAGGGGTCGAAACAAAAATATGATTGGATTTGCTTTCGGCCTTAAAGAAAATGATGCCCTTTATTTTTACACCGTTGATCGTGCCGCGCTCGACCGTTTCAGTTGAGCGTGGAGCCGCTGGTTTGCTTATGTGGCTTTTTTGAACGGGAGCAGGTACCGCCGGCTCTACTGGGGTGCTTAACTTTAATTTTGGCTTGGCTTGAATAGCTGGTGGGGTCGCAGGCAAAGCTGGTATTACAATCTTCTTCGTGGGAGTTGATTGGGGAAGTGGAGCCTTTGAAGTTTTGAGCTCAGGACTTTCGGGTATGGCGGATAATGAAAAACCCAGTTGAGAGGAGGGCTTGCTTGCTGGCGTAGCTGGCTGTGCTTTAGGCACTTCGCTAGGAACGCTAGTTTTTATAAATTTTTCAGACGTATCGGTTTCTTTTAAAAATAAAAAAGCAATGGTCACTCCCATCAACACGCCACAGACGGTTAATCCCCCGAACAACCATATTTTTTTATCAACACCGCTGGATTGAAGATAGGCCGGACCATCCCCTTGCAAAACCATTTCCTTGAGGTCCAGGTTTTTTCGCAGGTCGTTTTTATCTTGTTCCAGCTTTTTAAGCGTTTTTAAAATGGTGCTCATTGTCGGTCTGCTTTATATGGATACGAAAACATTCAAGTTGTAAGCGCATACATAGCTCATTGAGTCATCAACTTTGGAGTGGCGTAAATATCGAGTTGGCTGTAGAGGGTCAACTTACTTTCTGCGTTGAATTGCCCATCGTCTGGAATTTTGTTGTTCCTCTGAAAAGCCTGAATTGCTGTAACCGTTTTGGGGCCAAAACTCATAGCTTCACTGCCTTTGAAATAGCCTAAAACACGCAGGTTTTTCTGCAACCATATCGACTCTTTTCCTATAAAACCGGTTTCAAAATTTTCGGGAAGATTTTCAAAATCTTTCCATAGGATGATCGCTTTGCGTGTCCAAAGGTGATCGAGTATTTCGAGAGGCATGTCCATGCGGTCAATGGAACCGAACGAGCCACGATTGTCATCAAGCGAAGTGAGAGCCAGGTATTTGGTCCCTTGAGAATTTGGGAGCGCAATCTCTAGCATAGCGGGATAGTTGAGGGCTTTTAGACGGTCTAAAGTGGCATTGCTTTCGTAGATTTTCATTCCATACTCATCCTGAATTTGTTGTCGATCCTCTATTCCAGTTGAATCGATATTCCAGGCTTTGAGCAACCATTTCATTGCTTCCTTTTTACTTTCATCCAATGTGAGACTGGACAAATAAGTGACAAGCTTATTTTCTTCGGCGATGAAAAGTGTGTTGGAATTGGCAATATCTTTCTTCTGGGTATCTATTGCTGTTGCAATATTTTGCGATGAAAGCGATTTGGATTCTTCCGCATTCTGATTCTGTTGAAGCTGGTCGGTCTTTTGAGATGCGGGACTGACATTTTTTTTGATTGAGATTTCCGTTGCCAATTGTGCTGAATTTTTGGAGATCATGGTTTTGATGTCTTTCCCCATATTTTCTTGGCTTGTGAAATCGGGTAAGACAAAGAATCGGGCACCGAGAAAGACGGCCGCCAGTCCCATAGCGACGGGAACTAAAGTGCGCCAGATAAAAGCTCCTTTGCTGGCAAGTGGCTTGATGGAACCTATATCCTTCACTGCAAGTTTGACGACTTTTGGACTGATATTTTTGACATTCAAAGTGTACGCAATCAATAAGGCGCGATCGGTTATGACATTTATCATACGTGGGATACCGTGCGAATAACGGTAGATCCAGCGGGCACCCTGGCGGGGTATTCGAACTTTGCCTTTGCCCAATGCCACATTGAGCCGATGGTGGATATAACCGCGTGTCTCTTCAAAATTTAGAGGCAATAACTCCCAACTGATGGTGATGCGTTGCCGCAATTGCCGCAGTCCATCCTTTTCCAGAAGATCATCCAATTCGGGTTGCCCGATCAGCACAATCTGAATCAGCTTCTCAGTTTCTGTCTCCAGATTGGATAGCAATCGCAGTTGTTCCAGCACACTTGCTTGCAGGTCTTGAGCTTCGTCGATGATGACCACGACGCGATGTTCTTTTTTTCTCTCTTCAAGGAGGAAATGGTTCAGGGTATCTATCAACTGTTTTTTACTGGTGCTATCCGCGGGTAAGCCGAGTTCGGAGTTGATGGTTTGCAAAAGTTCCAGTTCATCAATGCAGGGATTGAAAATATATGCGATGTTGAAATTGCTCTTCAGTTCCCTCAAGAAGCTTCTGCAAATAGTGGTTTTCCCCGTTCCGACTTCTCCGACGATTTTTAAAAATCCGTTATTCTCCTGCAAGCCATAGACAAGATGAGCCAGAACTTCTTTATGCTTGGGGCTGAGGTAAAAGTATTTGGGGTCGGGAGTCAGATCAAAGGGTTTTTCTGTGAACCCGTAATAATCCTGATAGACGTTCAGAGTTTGGTCATCTTTTTTCCGCGCAAAAGGATTGTTCCTCAATTTTTGCGGTGCTGGCGCCGGATCATTTTTTTTATCAAAATTCTGCTCCGCATCGTAAGCGGATCTTTTTTCCTGGTCCGATAAGATGTCAAATGCCTCTTGAAGCATGGCAATCTGATCGCCCAATTTATTTTCTGATGGTAGATTTCCGGCCCCCTCATCAAACTGCTTCACCAAGCGATAATAAGCCTGGTTGATTTGGCTTTGATCTGCGGTCGGAGATATATCCAGCATTTCATAAAAATTTGGCGAAGAGGCAGTGGTTGGCATAACTGTATTTAAATAAAAGGGTAAATTTGTGACTAATGGACTAAAAACGTACGAATATTGACGGCAATGGATTGGGCACAAAGCCTATGTCTGAATAAAACGTTATTATACAATAACTTATTATTAATTCAAATGAAATCAATGGTTTGCGTTGTGATTTTGTGTTGAGTATTTTCAACTTGTAATTTTGATTGTCGATTGGGGAAAGCATGGGATAATACTGAGATGGGTTGTTGAAAAATAAAGATCAATTGAGGTCTGTTGTCCGCTCTGGCCCGACTACTCTTTTGCAGAGGAAAAAGGCACAATCTATTTTTCTTTCAGCATGGTTGAAAGTCTTTTTTCGTGGCTTTGTTGGAAGGGAGGCTCTGTGTTATCCTCTCTTTTCTTTTGAGTCCAAAAAATGATTTTATACAATTATTTCAAGCGGGTTTCCCGTAACTTTTAGGTATTTGAATGAAAAAAATTCTGATTGTTTTGCTTTTAACAGGTGCCGGAGTTTTAGCTTCCTGCACTCCACCCGAACCTGCAAAGAAAATGCCCAAGTTATTTTATCTGGGTTATGCAATGGACACGGGGGCGGGGCCATCTTTCATGATTTCGGAAGATTTTAATAAAGATGACAACCTTGATCTGATCGTCACCAATAGCGTTGACCATACTCTTTCGTATTTCAAGGGACGGGGGGACGGTACTTTTTACGACCAACTTGTGTTCAAAACAGGACAAGATCCGATTTGTATCACGGCAGGATTATTCAATGCCGACTCCTTTCTGGATCTTGCTGTTGTGAATTATGCTGACCAGTCGATTCAAATTTATCTGAATACCAAGACGGGAAGTTTCAGGAATACCGGACACGTTATCTACCCTGGAAAAATTCCCATCAATATAGCCGCAGGAGATTTCAATAAGGATGGTATGGACGATTTGGTTGTCTCAATGCGTTACCACAAAGTGATTGTGCTTATCGCGAAAGGCAAAGGAAGGTTTACAGATCCACAGGAAATTGCTGTCCGCGGTCAACCCACAGGCCTGGTCGTAGGTGACTACAACCGGGATAAAAAGGTGGACATAGGGGTTGCACTGGCAGGCTCTGGGAATACAGGTGTGCAAGTTCTCTGGGGAAAAGACGACGGGACTTTTGATCCTTCTAAATTATTCAAGGGAGGTGGGCAGCCTTTGACCATTGTTGCGCTTGACTCCAATAACGATGGTTACGGTGATTTTGTAACTTCCAGCAATGTGCTTCACGCGATGACTTCGATTGTCAGCGATGGTAAAGGGGGATTCAATACACTGAGGGATTTTGCTTCGGGAAACTTTCCGAAATTTGTAGCGTCTGTCGATTTTTCCGGTGATGGCAGGGCGGATCTCATCGTTAGCAATGCAACCGACGATAGAGTTTCAGTTTCATTGGGAAAGGGCGACGGTTCGTTCACCTATCCACCGATATATCATGCGGTGGATGAATATCCTCAAGGCATCGCAATGGGAGACTTTAATAAAGACGGTTTCATCGATATTGCAGTCGCCTGCCGGGACAAGAATATCATTGATATTCTTTTCAAAAAGAATATGGTCGATCCCAATCCACCTCTATTAAAAAAGAGCTAGAAGAGGACAAATAATCATTAGCGTAGGGGCAGACCTCTGTGTTTGCCCATCTCCTGGAAATCTGCGATGCAGGAACTTGCATAAAAAAACTCACCAATAGAAACACGATCACCCTTTTTTATGGGTGACGGCTTGCGAGTTTATATGGCTTTCAGGTTTCCTTCAGGGAATACGGCGAAAACCTGATCCGCTCCAAGGTTTTTGGCGACAGCCAAAACATTTTGGTAGCCCGCCATGTGGTTGTTGGCTGAGGGGATGAGTATGGCATCGTAGTGGGCTTCTTTTAGCCGGGATTGCAATTCTTGCGAGAGGGCATTTTCTGCAAAGAATCCGCTTCCATACGAATAATAGTTTCCAACGAAGTCCGTTGCCTGAAAATGAGTCTGCATGGCATCTTGTCCCAAGAGGTCGGATGACGTTCCTGTTCGTTCCTTAAGACTTGCAAGGACCAGTTCGACGAACCAAGGCCGGGCGCAACGCAGGGTTAAAACTTTTGCGGTGGGCGATAGGACTTCGAAGCTGGTTTTCGCAGAGTCGGCAAAGGCCAAAGAGTTGAATTCAGCTTTTCCTCGGTCAAATGCGTCCAATGCTAATACTCGATTTTCCAGAATTTGCTCTGCCGAGTAGTTGGGATAACTTACCACCACACTGCCGCCGCCATCGAAGGCTTCCCACTCCATATCAGTTGGTAATTGTCCTGCCGACACAGAGCTGTTGTAAAAATCAGTCCCCGGTTGCGGGGTATTTATCGAGACTTGGATTTCTGCAAGTAGGCCCTGATTGGACAATTCATAAATAAGTTCGACGGTTTTTCTGTCTTCGTCATAAGTCGACCCCAGGCCGCCAATACTGAAGGTACCGTACACCAACATACCAATCTCTTTGGAAAATTTTAAAGTTTCCCATAGATTTTTCAGGTCGTGTTTTTTCCCTAAAGTCATTTTTTCGGCTATGACATCGCTTCCTGTTTCCACACCGATGCGGACTTTGTAATATCCTGCCGAGCGCATTTCCTCTAGAGCTTCTTTGTCGAGAGAAGCGTATTCGCACATGGCTTCGTATTTGAGGTGGTCCAGCCCGGCAGAGCGAATGGACTTGGCAAGTGAGATATTGAAACTTCTTTTAATGTTATGGACTTCTTCGTCGAAGAACACGCCTTCCATTTCCGGGTATTTTTCATGCAAGGTGCGGATTTCTTCAACCACGCTATCAACAATTCTAGGCCGCCAGTTCAGCTCATCGTAATAGAGTGTGGCGGCGGCGCAAAAATTACAACGGCGCGGGCAACCTCTTGATCCGTACATCTGAATCTGTTTGTAGCGGCAGTTGGGTTCGTGATAGTCGATGCGACTAATATCATCATCTTCAGGAAAAGGCAGAGCATTGATGTCGATCAGTTCGCCTCTGGCATTCGGATGAACGCCAGTAAGCTTGTGGGAGTCTTTACCCTGAATCAGATCGAGAACTGTGAATTCATATTCACCGATGCAAACGTGGTCCGCGACTTTCAGAACATCTTCGGGATGAGCCATAGGGTGTTGCCCCGTGAACACCAGTTTGGTTCCAAAAGTTTCCTTGAGCGCAGAGGCAAGACGCAGGTCTTCACGGATTGTGCGCGTCGAGCTTTCCATGATGAGCCAATCGGGTTTTTCTGCACTGG
>JAJDBG010000045.1 GCA_029261475.1 Nitrospinaceae bacterium | reverse complement strand
GCCTGCGGCAAGACCTGCTGGAAAATAGCCAGGATCTTCTTGCCGCAAGGTTGCTTCATAGCGGCTTGGCCCGCTAGAATGCTGAATATGCCCGCTGTAGCGGGGTCCATTAATGGATCGTTAGTTTTAAAGGAACGATCTGTTGGCTGGTTCTATTTGCCCCCGGCGGGCTCGCCGGGCTAGAATTTTGCGTTTTTGGGAGTACGTGGGAAAGGAATCACGTCGCGGATGTTTTCCATACCCGTGATGAACTGGACCAAACGCTCGAAGCCCAAACCAAAACCAGAGTGAGGAGCCGAGCCAAACCGCCTCAGATCGAGGTACCATTGGTACTCTTTTTCGTCGATGCCTTTATCGCTCATCCTCTTCAAAAGAATATCGTAATCATCTTCCCTTTGACTGCCACCGATGATCTCCCCAAGCTTCGGCAGTAGTACATCCATAGCCCGTACCGTTTTGCCATCCTCATTTGCCTTCATATAGAAGGGTTTGATTTTCTCAGGATAGTTGTAAACCATTACCGGTCTTTTAAAAACCGTTTCGCTCAAATAATGTTCATGTTCCGCCTGTAAATTGCATCCCCATTCAGGCGCATAAGTGAATTTAGCGTTTGATTTCTCCAGCAGTTCGATGGCTTTGGAATAGTCAACGCGTTCAAAAGGAGCGTCGCAGATCAGGCGGTGATTGTCCAAAAGACCCGGGTGAATTCTCTTATCAAAAAATTCAAGGTCATCAGCGCAGTGAGACAGCGCATCATGGAAAAGAAATTTAATGAATTCCTCCGCCAAGTCCATGTCATCGTCCAGATCATAAAAAGCCATTTCTGGCTCCACCATCCAGAACTCCGACAGATGTCGGCTGGTGTGAGAATTTTCAGCGCGAAAAGTGGGGCCAAATGTGTAAATTTCAGAGAGAGCCATAGCGTAGGTTTCCCCTTGCAGTTGACCGCTCACGGTCAAGCCCGTCTTATCGCCAAAAAAATCCTGCTTGTAGTCTATTTTCCCATCGATGTGTGGAATATTGTCCAAATCCAGAGTGGTGACCTGAAACAATTCGCCAGCACCCTCACAATCTCCTGCCGTAATGATTGGTGTGTGAAGGTAGACAAAGCCCTTATCGTTAAAAAATTTGTGTATCCCAAAAGCAAGTCGGTTGCGAACACGCATGACGGCCCCAAAGGTATTCGTTCGTGGTCTCAGGTGAGCGATTTCGCGCAGGAATTCAAAAGAGTGGTGTTTCTTCTGCAAGGGAAAGCTTTCTGGATCGGCACCTCCATAAACGGTGAGTTCCTTCGCCTGAATTTCGACACCTTGCTCTTTGCCCTGAGACCGTACCAGGGCACCAGAGATAGCAACTGAGGAGCCAGTGTGTAAATTTCCCGAAAATTTTATAAAGCTTTCCACACTGTGGTCGATAACAACCTGAATGTTTTTTAAACAAGAGCCATCGTTGATTTCCAAAAAGGAAAACCCGCCTTTAGAGTCTCTGCGGGTGCGCACCCAGCCTTTGACCGTTACTTCAGGGTGTTCGATATTCTCTGTTATTAACTGATTGATTTTTGTGCGTTTCATGCTTATTCCTGAATAGTCGAGTCTTGATTGACAAGTTGACGGATTTTAGATACTTTCTAAGAGCCCATTAAGTGGGGTATGGGTGAATGGGTTATTTAGTTTCAAGCGTCTGCAGTATTTTAAAAGCCCTCCCCGATCACTCAATTACCAGCGGAGTCACTCCGCGCAAAACCGAAGGATTTCCTGTGTTTTTACTTAGCAATTTACTGGCGGCCGTCGCTCAAGTTTTGAGTGTCGTTTTTACGCTTTATATGTGGATCATCATCATCCGGGCACTGCTTTCGTGGGTCAACCCCGATCCCTATAACCCTATCGTTCAATTCTTATACAGTATCACAGAACCACTTCTGTATCGAGTCCGCCAATATCTGCCGGGTTCGAATGTGGGGATTGATTTTGCCCCAATTATAGTTATATTGGTGATCATGTTTTTGCAGACATTTCTAGTGCAGTCTCTGGGTGACATCGCCATGCAGTTGCGATAAACACATTGATCCAGTTTGAAAAAACTCACCCTTTTTTACCCCGGAATCTGAAATCGTGAGACTCAACCACCTAGACATATTGGAACAATGTTTCCGGGATAAATTTCGCGGTTACAGTAAGGACGAGGTGGATTCATTCCTTGAATTGGTTTCCAAAGATTTCAAAGAGATGGAGGGCGAAATAGAAGTTCTCACGCAAAAATTGAGACGGCAAGAGGGTAAAGATGAACACATTGCTGAACTTAGAATTGAGCTGGAAGAAAAAAATCATATCATCGAAAATCTTCAAAAATCTCCCGGTCCTGGTACAGAGCTCACTCCAGAGATTATAAAAGAGAAAGCCCGGCGCGTATTGACGGCGGCCAAGGAACATGCCGAGCTTCATCGTCAAAAGGCGGAAAAAGAATTAGAGCAGATCCGGGAAGAGATCAAGCAATTGAAATCGGAAAAGAAAAATGTAATGGAAAGCATCAAAAAGACCGCTCGAGATTACCTTGATAACATCAAATCCAAAACGACCGACCGGGATTGAATTGAACGAGCAAACACTGACGGTAAAAGAATGCGATGGTGGTTCACAAATTGCCGTTTTAGCACTTCCGCGCTCGTCTCGTAATGAAATCGTTGGACTTCAGGATGGGAGATTAAAAATAAAACTGACCTCCGCACCCGTCGATGGCTCTGCAAACCGAACCTGTGTGAAGTTTTTGGCGAAAATGTTTGATGTGAAAGCTTCAAGTGTTTCCATTGTAAGTGGTGAGACATCCCGAAAAAAAATCGTTCAATTTGAGACAGTAAAACCCGCCCAGCTTTTATCCCGGATTGCCCCGTTTATTGATTGAAGGCCAACAGGATTGGCGAAAATCAATAGAAAGATTTTACTTCGTAACTGAATTCAGAAAGCCTTGAACATAGCTTGAAATGGAGAAGTTCTCCTAAAAATTACTTTTAAAAATCAATGATTTCATTGAATTTCAAAAACTCACATTGCGCCTACTCTTTTGTCGCTTTGCAATAAAAGACATATGGCCCACATTTTTATAGCGGACTTGTCCCGTTCGAAAGGAAAAGAATGATAGATACCATAGACTATGCAAATGGCGTTGTTCGCATGATCGATCAAACCAAATTGCCCAATGAGAAGGCTTATGTCAATTGCTACACCATAGAGGATGTGGGTTCGGCGATCAAAACGATGATCATAAGAGGCGCGCCTGCCATCGGTGTTGCCGCCGCAATGGGTGTCAGCCTGGAAGCCAATACCATTCGGGCCGATGATTTTGACTCGTTTTTTTCTCAATTAGAGGAAAAATGCGAAATCTTAGGGGAATCGCGCCCCACAGCGGTGAATCTTGCCTGGGGCATCGAACGCATGTTACGCGTGATTAAAGAGCACAAAGCACTCTCTATGGGAATGTTGAAAAGGCGGATC
>JAJDBG010000044.1 GCA_029261475.1 Nitrospinaceae bacterium | reverse complement strand
GCAAAACGATGAAGAAAAAAACCGCGTAGAACAAGCCATCCGCCATTTCCCAGAATTGATGAAGGGGGCCTTCCTGCGACTCAAGCAGATCGAGTCCACCTGCCACTGCCAAAACTCCATGCAACGCTACAAGGACAAAGGCATGATCGGCGAGGACTGGCGCGAATGGATAAAACCTGTTTGACGGTAAGGAACTAAAATGTGAGTTCAGTAGACTGTCAAACTCGGACATTGGCCATTAGTTTTAGCTGTAAGAAAGTGGGAATGAGGATTTTCAATCCGGCTTTACGGAGATCAAGACCGATTAATGAATTAAGCAGTTTGTGATTGCTTGCATAAAAATTAGACCTTTAAAAAATCCTGTAATCGTTCAACACTCCCTCCAAGTTTTTTAGTTGTATCGAACAGATCTCGATCTTCTGTCAAAAGGGTCATATCATTTTTTATTGCGGTGTCTGCAATTAAAGCATCTTTGTTGTTATTTTTCTTTTTTTTTAAACGATCTAACTCTGTTAAAATTTCAGAAACCAAGTTGTCTTTTGGCCAATTCGACACACCCCATTTGGACACACCCCATAGTGCTGATTTGGTGGGAATATTTATCGAAATTTCCAGAAAAATTTTTAACAATTCCTGCCTTCGTGATTCATCTGGTGTTTTATTAATTTCGTCCCTTTGAACGTGGGTAACATAGAATTGAGAATCACTTGTTTGAAAATGTTTGAAATCTAGTTCCCTCTCTTCACTATCTAGAATTCTATTAAATATATTTGTATCGACCATATAATTTCTCATAGCGTAAATCCTCCCACGATACAATTACCATATAATCCGCAAAAAATTAATTTTGAGGAAGGAGTCTGAATATTACAAATTTAATTGTCTTTCATTTCAATCGTGATTCCATAGCGAGTAGCAGGCGTGACAGCAACAGTGTGAGCGTAAGGTAGGTGAGTGCTACGTAGGTGTAGGTTTCAAAATAATTGAAATGCTTGGTGGCGTATTCGTTGCCGACGCGAAGGATATCGCTGATCGCTAAAACGGAGACCAGGCTCGTGTCCTTGAGCATTCCCAGGGTTTGATTGCCAATCGCGGGCAGGATGGTTTTCATCGCCTGCGGAAAGACAATTCGCTTCAAAGCCTGCCTCTCTGTCATCCCTAAACTACGCGCGGCTTCTTCTTGTTCCTTGGGGATCGCCTCGATCCCGGCGCGAAACACATCGGCCATGTAGGCTCCGTAGCAAAATCCAAATCCCAGCACAGCCGATGCCAGTGCGGGGATTTTCAAAAACTCTCCCAGTGCATAATAGATATAGAACAGAAGAACCAAGAGCGGCACACCGCGCAATATCTCGGTATAAAAAGAAGCCGCGCGATTCAATACAGGGCGAGTGGACATTTTCCCAAGCGCCACAAGCATTCCCACAAAGATAGCGGACACGCTTCCAAAGAATGTCACGATCAGGGTGTAACCAATGCCTGCGGGAAGCAGGCTCGCCAGAGTGAGATAGTCGCCCTGCTCGCCACCATTGAAAGCGTCACGTGCGGGCAGGAAGATCAAAAAGAAAAGACTGAATCCCACTGCAAGATTCCAGGCCCAGTGACCGGATGAAACCGTTTTCATTTGTGACTCCCGGAGGCAGAAGGAACTTTTGATGACGCACCGAGTTCCCATTTTTCATGCAAACGGGAGACGGTGCCATCTTGCAATAATTCCAGCAAGGCCTGATTGACCTTATCCAATCTTGCCTTGTCATCTTTTCGTAAAACAATTCCATAATTTTCTTCTGTCATAATTTCGCCAACCATTTTGATCTTTTTAAAATAATCTTCCTGCTGATTCTTCATATACAAAGTCGCGCTACTTTCCCCAAGGACCGCGTCCAGCTCGCCATTGATGAGATCGGTGATCGCATGTCCATAAACCTGATAAGCTTTTTTGCGAACACCTTCCAGTTTCTCCAGATAAAAAAATGCAGTCGTTCCTGTTTGCGCACCCACCATCAACTGTTTTGATTTCACATCCTCCATCGACTTGAAATCATTTCGTTCCTTACGCGTCACCAATGCCAGACCGCTGGTGAGGTAGGGTATGCTGAACGCCATTTTCTGTTTGCGTTCTTCCAACACAGTGACTGAACTGATGACCATGTCGAACTTGCCCGTGAGCAATCCACCGAACAATCCCGGCCATTCGACCGATACGATCTCAACTTTGACACCAGCAAGACGCGCGATTTTCCGAATCAAATCGATTTCAAAACCGGCGTACTCATTGTTGTCATTCACAAAAGACATGGGAATGAGCGTTGTGTCTGTCGCGACCGTCCACTTGTCCAAAGATGAATCTTGTTTCTCGATAGAACCCTCGCAGGCAACCAGCCCTGCCAAAAAAATCACGCAAATAAAAAATACGGGGAAAAAATGTTTCATACTTGCGAGCCGGACTTTATATTTGCAGGAGAGTCGAAAACAAGCACCTGTTTGGGATCGTAATAAAGTTTCACGGCATCGCCCATCCTCCGTTCCCTGTCACTGAGCAGTCCGCGTTGTAACCGGACTTTGATTTTCACCTCGTTTGCAAGTTGTACGCGCAATAACAAAGCATCGCCAAGGAACTCCTGCCCAACAAGCACCCCTTCCAGACAAAGCGCATTTGAATGAGAAGGCTCAAGCAAGAACCGCTCGGGTCGGAGGTAACAAACCACATCCTGCCGCAATTCAAAATCCCCTTCCGGCTCGCATTCCAAGACCTGCCCTAAATTCAAAATCACAACGATCCGGTTTCCTTCCCTACGCAAAACCCCTCCCTCCAAACGATTGGCATCACCCAAAAACTCAAGAACATCTGGAGAATTGGGGCGATCATAAAGCTCTTCTGGACTGCCCACCTGTAACAATGCACCGTCTTTCATGATCGCCAGACGCGTCGCCAGACTCATCGCCTCCTCCTGATCGTGCGTCACAAACAGAAACGTTGTTTGTAAAGTTTGTTGCAGTTCCACCAATTCATGGCGCAAGGATTTTCGTAACTCAAGATCCAGTGCCGATAGCGGTTCGTCCAGCAGAAGAACTTTGGGTTGATTGGCAAGTGCCCGCGCAATGGCCGCCCTCTGTGATTCGCCACCGCTCAAGCGGCCCGGGAAAGCGGAGCGCAAATCTGCAAGACGCATCGTTTCCAAAAGAGTGTCCACTCTCTGCTTGACCTGTCCTTCGGGCAGACCCCTCAATCGAGGCCCCACGGCGATGTTATCGAAAATCGACATATGCGGAAACAGAGCATAATTTTGAAAAATGAAACCCGCCGGACGCTTCTCAACCGGGATATTCGTGACCTCTTCCCCTTCAATCCAGATTCGCCCGGCAGAAGGCTTTTCAAATCCCGCAATCAAACGAAGCAGAGTGGTCTTGCCACAGCCACTTTGTCCCAAAAGGACGAAACGTTCTCCAGCCTTGATCTCCAGAGAACAATCGCGCAATACGGTTTTGTCGCCAAAAGATTTAGAAAGTGCTTCCAGTCGAACCATCTAAAAAACCTCTTCAAATAAGGTCAAATTCATGCATTCACTCAAGAGCCAAAACAAAAAAACAGACTCCTCCATGAGTTGTTGAAAGTGCCTGTGTCCAAATAGTTTGGCACAAGGCATCGGGAAAAACTTGCATCCCCGAGGCATTTTATATAAATTCGGGTCGGTATCATACCCCTCATTATTTCAACCCACACAAAGTAGGAAACAAGTATGCAGATATTAGTGGTCGGCGGTGGCGGACGCGAACACGCCCTGATCTGGAAAATCGCGCAAAGTCCACTGGTGAAGAAAATATTCTGCGCCCCCGGCAACGCAGGAACGACGGAACAGGCTGAAAACATTTCCATACCCGCAGACGACATCAACGCTCTGCTGGAATTTGCATTGAAAAACAAGATTGACCTGACGGTCGTTGGCCCCGAGCAAGCTCTGGTACTGGGAATCGTTGACCTCTTCGAATCCAAAGGACTGCGCATTTTTGGCCCCAGCAAAGTCGCGGCGGAGCTGGAAGGAAGCAAAGCCTTCTCCAAAAATCTGATGAGAAAATACGGACTCCCCACCGCTGACTACGAGGTCTTCGATGCGCTGGAACCCGCTCTCGCATACGTTGATAAAAAATCAGGTCCCCAAGTTGTCAAAGCCGATGGACTCGCCGCTGGCAAAGGCGTCATTTTATGCGATAGTCCGGAAGAAGCCCGAGAAGCTATAAAAAACATGATGCAGGACAAAAGCTTTGGCGCGGCTGGAGAACGCATCGTTGTTGAGGAATATTTGGTAGGTGAAGAAATCTCTGTCCTAGCATTTGCCGACGGCAAGAACGTACTCGCACTCGACTCGGCGCAGGATCATAAAGCCGCTTACGATGGAGATCGCGGACCCAACACCGGCGGCATGGGTGCCTATTCACCTGCGCCCTTGCTGACACCGGCCCTGAAAGATCAGGTACTGCGCGAAATTCTGCAACCCGCTGTGGATGCCATGGCGAAAGAGGACCGAACCTTTCGCGGCATTCTCTACGCAGGTTTGATGTTGACTGAGAAGGGACCCAAGACCCTCGAATTCAACGTTCGCTGGGGCGACCCTGAAACACAACCTTTACTCACTCGTCTCAAAACCGATCTCATCGAACTGATGAACGCTTCCATCGACGGAACCCTCGACAAAATCACCGCCGAGTGGAAAAAAGAGACCGCAGTGTGTGTGGTGATGGCCGCAAAAGGCTATCCCGAGGCCTATGAAAAAGGAAAAATCATCTCCGGCATTGATTCCGCGGAACAAGGGGATGGGGTTAAAGTCTTTCATGCTGGCACCAAACCAGACGGCGGCAAGGTCTTGACCAACGGCGGACGCGTGCTCGGTGTCACCGCCTTGGGAGCAGACAGGGATTCCGCAATTAAAAACGCTTACAAAGCCGTCGATAAAATCAGTTGGGATGGCATCCACTACCGCAAAGACATAGGGCAACGCCCCTCTAGCTGAACAGCACAAACGAGTTTTAGGAAATGATATTCAGGAGAGATCCTGATTGGGAAGATCCGCTCTCGGTGAAGGCTTGACGAAAAGCCGATGGAGCTTGAGCTTTCTCCGGTCGTTCGCGTTCCGAGCCCTCGACCCTGGACTTTTCAGGCTTTGATTTTTCATCCGATTCCAGTCCGAAGTCATCCCCGGAAGTATCCGCTACAGAGGCAACAGGATTTCCAGCTTGCGGAGGCAAGCCACCCAATTCAGCCGCTCCACCGCCATTGCTTTGCTCCAGAGCCTGCTTTTGTTCCTCGGCACGTTCTTTCTGCAGTTCCTTTCGAGCTTCAGCTTCTAATCGCGATGCCTGAGCCGCCACAGCTCTATCCTGAGCGGATGGATTGCGCGGGGCATTCGCCGCGCGGCGAACGGTTTGAGCTTTTTGAATGGTCGCTCTGGGATTATTAGCCACTGGAGAGACATCGATAGAAACTTCCCCTCCCACTGCGTAGCGTTTCCCGTCGGGTCCGGTCTGATACTCAAAAGTAGGACCACCGTTAGCATAAGGTCCCGCCGCGCCTTTGTGCGCCGCTTCATGGGCTCTCACCTCCCGGTCCCGAGTCTTCAATTCCTGCACGACCCGTCGCTCTTCCTCGGTGAGTTGCAATTCACCCGCTGGAGCCGCCTGGCTTGTTGGTCTTCCTTCGTCCTCTTCAGTCGCTTCAGAGTCATCCGAAGGTTTGCTCAGACCTTCTGCCAAGACTTGAGCTTTTTCCGAAAGAGTGATGCGATCCTCAAGCGTCGGAGTCTCCCCAGCCTTAAGACCTTCTTCCTTTTTACAATTTTTGCACTCCGCAGTGTAAACAACCGGAGCGGCTTGAACAATTGCAACCATTGGATTCAGCACCAAGAATTTAAAAGATACAACATGCCGTATCTTCCCTATCGGGGAATCGCTCCAATACTTTAATTTTTATTTCATTTTATTTTGCGGAAGGGATATTCCATAGAGCCAAAAATAGCGTAAATATTTATTAAACAAATAGATACTGTGTGATTTTTTTAGCTAAGCCTTTTTCCAACGAAAGCCGTTAAGTCTTATTAACAAGGCAAATGCTTCGACTCTTCAAATCCAATTCACGGAGATTTCAATGAACATCGCTCGTACTGAAAAAACCAATCCAAAAGCAAAATCGACCGATCAATCTACAGCTTTTATGTTAGACGTAACGCTTCAGTCGAGCTTGTCAAGCGTGTTGCTTTCAGCGAGGGGAAATCCACATTCTTTACTGGTCAAGACTGTTCTTGAAAAATTAAACCATCAGTTTGGCTATGAATTAGAGGAACCGAAAGAGAAGAACGCAAGCGAGAAAAACCAATCAGCAGAAGCCTTTGCCACCGATCTTGCGATCATGATGTCTGACTTCCTGACTAAATTTTCTCAAGATAAAAAGGGTCAAGACTCACAGCATTGCGCAAATGAGTTTTTGGTTCAAGGTCTGCATGCCGTCAATGACGCGTTCAGCGAAACCAAAGAAATATTGTCAGCATTCGGTGCCCTTCCCTCTGGCTTTTCGGCAAGTATGGAAGAAATCTACGATCTGCTCATAAAGAAAATGGACTTGGTATTGGAAGGTTCTAAATTGAGAACACCCGTTTCATAATTCAGGCAGAGTATTTTTTTGTCAAGCCTGAATCAAGCTTCGAGGCTTGACCAGGCCATGCTACGATTGGCTCCTCCGGCGTAGCCCGTTTCGGTGACAAGAATAATGCCAAACGCAGTGTCTTTATCGAACCAGGACAGAACCTCCTCCAACACAGTTTCTGCAGGAATGCCTTTTTCTATCAATTGCCAGGCACGGAATGCCGTCATGCGTAATGTGATAGCCTCCCCGCTCCCGGTACAGGCAACAGCTCCTTTAAGACCCGCGTAAAGGCCGCATCCAAAAAGCGGAACATCTCCCACCCGACCGGGCAGGGACTGATGCGTTCCGCCAGAACTAAGACCCGCCACAAATTTAAGCCCATCGTAAGCAACGCATCCCACCGTGTCTTCCAGTGAGAAATCCACACCTGTATTCTTCGGCGCATTTGAGGGATAAGGCTCACAATCATGCGCTTTTGCAAATTCCTCTGCACCACGTCCGCACAACAGATTATAAGGCGAATCAAGTAATTTACGGGCAACGCAAACGGGATTCTTAAAATTCTCCAAACAAGCAACCGCTCCGAATTGTCCCGAACTCTCCATAATTGCCGCATCCATTTGCGATGTGCCATCCGACCGGGCATGCGACCCTATGCCTGCATTGAAATGGGGATTGTCTTCCAAAATAGATACCGCAATACAGACGGCATCGGTGAGCGATGCGCCCTTTTCCCAAGCTGAAACAGCTTCTTGCGCGGCAAGATCTGTCCCCGTATACTGTTCATTATGAGAACCCGCGCCACCGTGGGTCAAAATTATCATGAGTAAAGCCCTCTATTGTCAATTCAGCTAAAATTTTCTAACTCGCTCTAAAAACCTCTCAATTTTAGCACAAACACCCTTGGCTAAATTAAATTCAACCCTCAAAATCAAAACAACAAGCGAACCAGGATTTACAAACCTGCGATACAAATCTAAAGCAATTGCAAATCCCTCCCGCCCTGTTGAAACGTAAAATGATTTTTATTTTTCAGGCACCACTCGCCTGAATTGACTTTTATACAGAGATTGTTTAGGCTCCTTTGAATGAATGCTAAGACTGAAGATATTTGTATAAAAATTAAGGACTCTTTGACTTCCGAAGGACTCTTTTCACTTCCCAGCGGCCCCGGCAATCAAGACGAAAAGGTCAACTCCTGGCGCATATCGCCCAGCCCTTTTTATATTTCCCCCAAAGAACGCGACTTTTTCGTTGATCTCGGCCCGCACCTTCTCAAATTCTACAAAGTTCTCAATCGTTTTTATTTCGATAGCCTGAGCGGAAAGCTGGCTCCCTGGTTTGCAGAGTACTTGAATTATGGCAAACCCCCTGAATTGCTGAAGTTCTCCCAAATGAAACGATTTCGGAATCACCTCCCCGGCATCATCCGCCCCGATGTGATTCCCACTGAGAATGGCTACGCCGTGACCGAACTGGATTCCGTTCCCGGCGGTTTTGGGCTTACGACCGCTTTAAGCTCCTTATACGACAGCGAAGACGAAAATATCATCGGCTTGAAAAAAGGTGGCATTGCAACCCTGTTTTACCGAATGCTGGAAAGCATGTCGCGTAAAAAAGACTGTGTTGTGGCCCTCATCGTATCCGATGAAGCAGAGGATTATCGCAGTGAAATGGAATACCTTGGGCGGGTATTGAGAAAAAAGGGACACCCTGTTTACGTCAAACATCCGCGTGATATTGTCTTTAAAGAAAGCGGTTTATTTCTAGAAGAGGATGGCTCCGAAATTGCGGTCACTGCGGTTTATAGATTCTATGAACTGTTTGATCTACTCAATATTCCCAAGGCTGAATTGATTCAATACGCCATAAAGAAAGGGAACGTTTCAGTTTCACCACCTTACAAACCCTTCTTTGAAGAAAAACTGGTATTTGCCCTTTTTCACCATCCCGCTCTGCATACCTTATGGAAAAAAGAGCTAGGACCCGAAACTTTTGAACTTCTATCTCATCTAATTCCCAAAACCTGGACACTGGATAGTCGCGAATTACCCCCCCACGGTGTGATTCCTGATTTAACGGTCAAAGGGTCTCCCGTTCAAGATTGGGGAGTTTTAAATGACTTGACGCAAAAGGAACGACAACTTGTATTGAAACCTTCGGGATTTTCCCCTCTGTCATGGGGAAGTCGGGGCGTGACTGTCGGCCATGATGTTTCCGCTGAAGAGTGGCGAAGTGCCCTGAAAGAAGGATTGGACAGTTTTCCTCAAAGTCCATATATCCTGCAAGATTTCCATAAAGGCAAACAGTATTCCAGCCCTTATTGGGATTGGAATTCGAATAGTTTAAAAGAAATGAAAGGAAGGGTTCGCTTGACGCCATATTACTTTATAGCAGAAGACCAAGCGGAGCTAGGGGGCATCCTTGCTACAATTTGCCCCAGTGATAAAAAGAAAATTCATGGCATGACTTCTGCCATAATGGTTCCTTGTGCAGTGGGGCCCAATCTTGATGAAAAGATACAATAAAAATGGGAACACTCAAACTTTACAATATCGACGGCTGTGGTTATTGCGCCATGGTGCGAAATGAATTAAAACGCCTTGATCTCGAGTATGAGACTGTAGATGTACCCTGGTCTCATAGCCAGAGAAAAGAGGTTTTTGACGTCTCCGGTCAGACTTCAGTACCTGTATTGATCGACGGAGATGTGGTTCTGGATGACGAATACGATATCATTGACCATTTGAAGCAAAAGTATTCACCTGAGACTTCATGAACTTATCATTTTTAATTAAAAGCCATCATTTCTTTCGGCTTAAACCCTATATCAGATAATTTTCAAAGGCTAATCAATGCAAGAATGGCAAAAACTTTTAAGCCGTAGCGTGGTAAAAGTTGAAGACCTACCCTTCATTCCTGAATCAGAGGAATATCGTGAGCGTTTGAGAAAAGTAGCAGAAGTTTTTCCCATTCGTATCAACTCTTATTTTCTCGATCAAATCAAAAGTGCCGACGACCCTCTGTGGAAACAAGTGGTCCCCACAGAAGCTGAGTTGGAAGATTTTTTCGATGAAGAAGACCTGCTGATTTCCGACCCTCTCAACGAAGAGGGCGATATGCCTGTGCCCGAACTGGTGCATCGTTACCCCGACCGTGTGTTATTGATGCTCAATAACCAATGCCCCATCATTTGCAGATTTTGCACACGCAAAAGAAAAATTGGGTTTCCGGGCATCGTCACAAGAGAGACCTTGAGACAAGGTATCGAATACATTCGAGAGCATACTGAAGTGCGCGACGTCATCATGTCGGGTGGCGACCCACTGCTGGTACCAGACAATGAGCTGGATCGCATACTCGGCGAATTACACGCCATCCCACATTTGGAAATCATTCGCATCGGGACCCGTGTTCCGGGGACACTTCCACAAAGAATTACAAAAGAACTCTGTGACATTTTAAAAAAATATCCGCCCCTGTTTTTCAACATTCATTTCAACCATCCCTCGGAAATCACTCCCGAAGTCGAAAAAGGCCTGGGAATGCTGGCAGAGGCCGGTATCCCTATGGGAAGCCAGACGGTACTGCTCAAAGATGTCAACGACGACTCTGCCATTATGAAGGAGCTATTTCACAAGCTTTTAAAAAATAGAGTAAAACCCTATTATTTATTTCAAGCTGACATGACTTTGGGAAGCAACCATTTCCGCACCATGGTGCAGAAAGGGCTGGATATCATCCGCGACCTGCAAGGACATACCTCTGGAATGGGCATACCCGCTTTCGTTGTCGACACTCCCGGAGGCGGTGGCAAAGTTCGCCTGCTTCCCGATTCTGTCGTCGAATTCAACGAAAAAGAAGTTCTATTGAGAAACTATGATGGCAAGGTTTATCGCTACCCGCAACCCACATCAGAAACCTCAGAAAAAGAGACTTCCAGCAAAGACAATGTATGCCAAATGACCGCTTGACCCTATTGATTCCATATATTATCGTACCTGAATGAATAGGTTCTCAGCTCAATTAATAAAAGAATGCGTCCTTCTGTTTTTGGTTGGTGCCTGCCTTAGTGTTGCTCAATTTATAATGATCCGCGACTTCGTCGCGATCTTGTACGGGGAAGAGGTCGTCATCGTTTTAGTGACGGCAGCCTTCTTTACGGGCTTGTCCATCGGCTATCTGCTGTCGCGAAAGCTATCAAAATCTCTTTTCAAATACCTGTTTCTCGCCTCAATTTTCATCCATCTCACTTTTCCATTTTCGTATAGATACCTAGCCTCTTATATAAGCGACAATGGCGATTCGGGAGTCATGTATATGACTCTGATGTTTGCATACGCCTTGCTGTTCAGCTCCATGTTCGCCTGTTTTCTACCACAACTGGTTCACGGCGAAGACGATGGCGCAAGCTCCCGACAAAGACTGAAAATTTTTTATTCGGTCGAATTAGCTGGATTTGTAATGGGATTCGCCATCATTGGCTGGAGCTGGAATCAAGTGCTGAGCCCTCTATTGATGGTCTATTGGACTCTGCTGACAGCGGTTTTGTATTTAGCGGTGAAAGACAAGGTCTTTACCGGGATATTCGCCATTCTGGCTATTTGGGCCTCCCTTGGACTCAACGCAAGGGATATGAAAAGCACAGAACTCTTGTACCAGTACAAACACGGTAAAGAAAATATTGAGTTGTTGTATTCCATCAATTCGCCCTATCAAAAAGTAGAAGTATTACAAAGACCCGATGGCGGCAAATACTTGTATCTGGATGGACTTCAAAACCTCAATTCCAGTGATCTCGAAGTATTGAATCACTACATCGCCAAAATTCCTGCAAAGCTGACCCGGCCTGAAAGAGCACTCATCATCGGCAATGGCACCCTATCCTCCGTATCCAAAGTTTACCCCTACACCAAGAAATTGACTTCCGTGGAATTGGACCCCGGTGTTTTAAAAGCCGGACAAAAATATTTCACTCCACCAGAAACATTGGAAGGGCTCGATCGTTGGAATCTGACTATAGATGACGGCAAACATTTCCTGAAAACAAGTAAAGAGAAGTTTGACCTCGTCATCATGGACATTCCATCTCCACTGACTGTACAGGAAGCTATATTGCACACTGCCGAGTTCTACAGTCTGGTACGAAGCCGAATGGATGAAGACGGCGTGATCGCTGTTCAGTTGAGCGGTCCACTGCAACAAAACAACCGCACACCCGCACGCGTGACCGCGGCACTTTCCATGGCCTTCAAGCAAGTGATGGTTCTGGACAGTGAAGAAGGCGACCGTAGTTTTGCCTACGCATCCGACAATTTGCCATTCACAAAAGCCGACGTGAGACGAGTTTCCTCAGATTTTGAAGATGAGGATAGTTTGACAATCATCACCCCGGAAGAAATTCCTTATTACCTTACCAAAGCGGAAGCTCTCCAAATAGACACGCTTGATCTCGTCTTACGCCGAGGCTGGGAAAGATTCATGGGACGCTATTTTGACGATGACTAAAATTAAACTTTCTCTCACCGCATTTTTTACAGGATGGTTTTTTGCCGTTCTGCAATTCAGTTTCCTGATGTTACTGCAAATCAATATTTCATCAGCCTACCTCACCTACATGGTCATCACCCTATCCTGGATGATCGGAACGGTGGCAGGACTATGGATTCCCCGACTGAGCATGCCCCTGGGCGTGGGCTTGGGCACTGTAAGTTATTATATTGTATACACTCTCGTCTCATACAACCCATTTTCGCCTATCACCTTACCCGTAGCAAGCGCGGGGGTGGCTATTGCCGGACTATGGGCCGGGCATTTCTTTGTGACAATGCTTGATAAATCCATGACGACAGATAGCATTTTCTTCCACGAAAACAACGGTTTTATAGTCGGTCTCGTCACTTTTTTTGCTGGTTTCACCCAAATAGGCCGCCCCTTTCTATTGTATGTCCCATTGATTTTGGCAGTCGGACTCTTCCTATCTTCCCGCGCAGAAAAGCCCTCTTAAATCACTGCAATTTCCAGCCTTATTTTTGTTTAAAAAAAGCACATTTGCACTTTTTTTCAATAAATGTATCTTTTTGTTTGCATTTTTCCCCATTCAAGCCTTATATATATCCTAGGGAAATAGAAGAAGGATCTACCGGAGGGTTTCATCTCAAATCCTTCTTCATGCACTCCCCAATAATCTAAGCAACTATAAATTGAGCTGGCAACCTAGAGTCTAAAGTCCTGTATCGGTGTGCATTTTCCTTGCAGACCCGTAGGAACAAAAACTTATAGGTCGATTTTTAATCATTGAAATAATGAGGTGGTTGTGTGCAAACAAAAACAGTTTCTCCCATTTATCTGAACCATCCTTCAAAAAAAGCTCCTTTGTTACAAATAAGCAGTCTACTAATAGGATGTCTTTTTATTTCGGTAGCCCCAGTGCTTGCAGACCCGTCTGCATTGCCTGCCAAATGGGAACCAGGATCGAATCCCAGTGCCCCTTCCATAGCAAGAGAAAGTACCGAAATTAATAAGCTTGAAGTTCTTCTAGACCCGCAATCCGCTCTCATCTCAGTTCACGCCCATAACGTTGCTCTTGAAGAGGTCATGAATAAAATCTCCAGAGTGACGGGTTTCGATTTTAAAACAATGAAGGCAGACCTTCTGAGGGAACCTGTCGAAATAAAAATCAGCAACCGCCCCTTGCAAGAAGTCCTGGACAACCTGCTTCAGAATTACAGTAAAATCTTTCTTCAGAATGACTCTGGGAATCTGGTAAAAGTTTTAATAATGGACAAAACAACGGACACTCCTCAGCCACTTTTCGCCAAGAAAATTGAGCAGGCCCCTGAACTCGATACAATTAAAACAGCCCCCTCAAGCACGCCAAAAGAATCCAGCCCTTCTAATCAAGCTCACCTAGAAGAAGAACCTAAAGAAATTAAAAAGAGTCTTTTTGCCCAAAAACGGGAAGAGCTGAATAATATTAGAGCCACCCTCTCTATTTCTATTCCATCTGAAGTATCCGAACGGCTCCGCGACATTCGCCCCGGCTATCCTATACCTGAAGAATTACAGAATGATCCAGAGTTAATCGGCTATATGCAAGAGTACGGATTAGATTCCCTTTATGACCTGAGCTATATCGGAAAGCCAAGAGGTCTTGTTATGCGTTCAAACCAAAACAGGCGCCGCTTTCTACCGCCTCAAAGTTAACCACGATTTGTTTTTTAAAGTTTTAGAAAAGAAGAAGAACAAAATTCAGAAGAAGTAAAACAGTAGCCAGACACCAAAGTAAAAAATTAAGAGGAGAAAAAAATCATGAGAACTAGAGGTTTCACTTTACTAACCCTGTTACTCGCATTTGTTTTAGTAGTGCAAGCTACTACGGCATTTGCGGGAGCCATTCGTTCGGGCTTCAACAGTAGTACGCTCGCCAGGAACGATGACGGTTCGACCGGATTACTTAGCATCGGCTTCCCCATTGACTTTTTTGGCATAACTTTCAGCAGTCTTTACGTCAACAACAATGGCAATGTCACCTTAGATTCGCGTTTGAGCACCTTCACACCGTTCAACATCATCACTGCGGGACGGCAGATCATCGCTCCATTTTTTGGAGACGTGGACACCCGCAGTGCAGGGTCACCCGTCACCTACGGCAGTGGCACTGCGAACGGACGCCCTGCATTTGGCGTCAACTGGGTCAATGTCGACTGTTACTCAAGTAGTGGTAGCCGATCAGTCAAAAACAGCTTTCAATTGGTTCTGATTGAGCGTGCAGACACAGGGGTCGATAACTTTGATATAGAATTCAACTACGACCAAATTCAATGGCAAGCAGGTCAGGCCAGCGGTGGCGACTTTAACTGCCAAGGGGGTAGCCCGGCACGCGTTGGTTTTTCCAATGGTTCCACCACCTCTTTTGAACTTCCAGGCTCTGGGGTCAACAATGCCTTTCTTGACAGTGGACCTGCAAGCACTTCTCTCATCCAAAACAGTCTCAACAGCTTCGTTTTAGGTCGCTATGTCTTCGCCGCACGTAACGGTAACATTCAGGTAGAATTCAATTATGCCATGGATGTCTTACCCGGAACATGTGTCAACGAAGTCGCAGTTGATAGCCCCGGAACCATGACGGTTACCATCATTGGCAATAATGACGACTCCGATGTCAACCTGATCAATGTCTCCACACTGGCATTGGAAGGGGTCGCTCCTCTATCCAGTTCCATCGCCGATATTTCTTCTCCTATAGCGGTAGACGGTAGCGGAAACCCATTGCCGGGAGATCCCAATTGTTCGGGAGGAGATGCCTCTGATGGAAAAGACGACCTCGTTCTTATTTTCCCAATTTCTGGAATTTCATCAGCCATTGGCCCCGTTAATAATGGCGATCTTGTTGGCTTGAGCCTCACCGGTTCTTTAACAGATGGAACGTCGTTACTTCTGAATGACACAATCACTGTTCTTTCAGACACTACGCCTCCAGTTGTTACGGCTCCGGCTGATGTAACAGTTGAAGCCGCTGGTCTACAAACGGCAGTGGCTATCGGTACCGCTACAGCTAACGATAATGTAGACGGTGCTTTGACACCGACCAACAACGCTCCAGCGACTTACCCGCTTGGAACAACGGTTGTCACATGGACTGCTTGTGACGCGGCTGGAAATTGCGGCACAGACACTCAAAACGTCACGGTTCAAGATACAACCGCTCCGGTTGTAACGGCTCCCGCTGATGTAACAACTGAAGCAACGGGTCCACAAACGGTAGTGGCTATCGGTACCGCTACGGCGACCGATGCAGTTGGCGTTACCTCCATTACCAGCGACGCTCCTGCTGACTACACCGCTAGCACCACTACGGTCGTCACTTGGACTGCTTGTGATGCAGCTGGAAATTGTGGCACCGCTACACAGAACGTCACCATCGCTGATACAACCGCTCCTGTTGTAACGGCTCCGGCTGATGTAACAACTGAAGCTACCGGCCCACAAACGGCAGTTGCTATCGGCACCGCCACGGCGACCGATGCGGTTGGCGTTACTTCCATCACCAGCGACGCTCCTGCTGACTACACCGCTAGCACCACTACGGTCGTCACATGGACTGCTTGTGACGCGGCTGGAAATTGTGGCACCGCTACTCAAAACGTCACCATCGTCGATACCACCGCTCCGGTCATCACAGCTCCGGCTGATATCACCACAGCGGCAACGGGTCCCTTGACTCCTGTCAACACGGGAACGGCAACAGCTACCGATGCGGTAGGCGTTGTTTCTATCACCAGCGATCAACCTGCTGGATTCCCGGTAGACGCTACCACGGTAGTCACATGGACGGCTTGTGACGCGGCGGGCAATTGTTCCTCTGCAACACAAAACGTTACGATCGATCCTTTCGTTCTTGATCTGACCGTCACCAAAGCCAAGTTGAAAAAACATGGTAATGATGGCGACAAAGATAAAGACAAGGATAAAGACAATGACCGAGGTCCTAAGGACTGGTTGCAAGTTTCGGGAACGTTCAACGAGTTCGCTAATGGCGATGGCTTGAACTTCACTTCCGAAACCGTCATCATCACTGTCGATGGATTGACATGGACCCTGCCTGCAGGTTCCTTTGTTGCCAGAACATCCGATGGAGACAAAGACAAAGACAAGGATTCAGACGGAAAGACCTCTTGGAAGTACAAAGGTCCAAAGTCGGGTCTGAATGAAGTCACGTTTGATTCTAATGGCAAGTTCAAGATCAAGGTAAAACGAATGGATCTAAGCCACATTCCATACGGCGTACCTCAAGAATTATCGATTCGAATCGGTAA
>JAJDBG010000043.1 GCA_029261475.1 Nitrospinaceae bacterium | reverse complement strand
AATAAAAGCGAATGGCTTGATTTTTTATCGCTGATTCAAAATCAAAAGTCTCCATAGCCAATCGCATTAATTCAGGATCTCTCTCAAAAACAAAGGCTCTTACATTAGAGTCCGAGCGTTGAATCAATTCGAGCAAAGTGTGTCCCAGACTCATTCCATAGAATGTGTAGCATGAAATTTTAGACTCAGAATACGACTCAATAGTACGCCGAGCTTCTTTCAAAGGGTCATAGGAGCTGGTCAAATATTTGGGGTTTCCTGAAGGCGGGTGGAAAACCAGTGTGGGCACTCCCGATTTGGATAGTGGCGCGCTATACGCTCCCTTACTCGAAACAAGAGACAACTGTTGCGCCAATTGAGGATGGAATATTTCAAGAGCCTGTAGATTTTTTTTCCAAATTTCTAAAGACATAAAATCGATGATTTCTAACTATATTAAAACGGCAGAGAAATAGAAAATCTCCCATTCTGAAGAAACCCCGTCGACTGTTGCAAAAGAGTTTTCATAATCTGAGATCAATCTCTTTACTTCACGATAAGATAATTTCCTTATCGGCACGGCACCCACTTGCTGTAAATTTTTCATGAGTGAACGTGTATCGGACCAGTGTGTTTTTCTAATTTCCTTTTCACTTTGTTTGACAACGAAACCGGCATTCTTCAACCAAAGTATCCATTGCTCTAGCGAATACAAGCTTATAGGACCATCGATCCTGGCAATACGACGAAATTCTTTCAGAGTTTCTGGACCAAACACACTGAAGATCAAATGACCCTCAGGATTCAGGAATTGCTTCAATCGTCGTACAAGGTCTTGAGGATTTTCAAACCATTGGAACACCGCATTGGCCGCGATCAAGTCAGAACTTGGAAAATCAAGTTGGCAAGCGTCTCCGCAATACAATTTCGTATTCGACGGTAGTGCCAATGATGACTTAAGCCGCGTCAACATTTGTGGAGAAATATCATTGAGGTACAATTGAGCAATATTTGCCCCAATTAATTTTTGTGTAAACAGACCCGTACCGCAACCGATTTCTAATACACTGGCAGGAATTGATGGAGGTAGAAACCGCGTCAATTGTTCAGCCATGTCTTTTTGCAACAAAGCATGCTGTTCGTAACTTTCCGCATGCTTCGAAAAGCTCTTCGCAATGGCAATGGTTGGGTCCGGTTGTTTCATGACGAAGAGATATTTAGGTATTGAGGATGGGGAAGCACAAAAATAAAAATCCAAAAGCTATTTTAGTGATCGCTTGCTCTTCTTTTGAGCGGAGTGGTTTCCGCAATTTTCACGGGCAATTTGATGCTGAAAGTAGAACCTTTTCCTATCTCACTGGTCACATGAATGTCGCCACCCATCATTTGGCAAAATCGTCGGCTGATAGCTAATCCTAAACCCGTACCTCCAACCTTCCTTGTCGAGGTGTCATCCACTTGCGTGAACTCTTGAAATAACCTTTTGATCTGGTTCTGTTCAATGCCAATACCGTTATCAATCACGTTAAAAAATATCCATCCTTGGCTATCAATTGATTCACGATAAATTTTTAAGGTGACCGTTCCCTTTTCGGTGAACTTACAAGCATTGCTCAATAGATTTATCAGCATTTGCTTAACACGAACAGGGTCTGCAGTCATTGTCCCAATCGCGCTCGGACAATCCAGCTCCAGCTTATTTCCATTTTTTTGAGCTAAAATTTTCACATTGTCCAACACATCTGCAACCATCTCTCGAACTGGAAATGAAGCAAGAAAAATTTCCATTTTTCCCGCTTCTATTTTTGAAAGGTCCAGAATTTCATCGATCAATCCTAGTAAATGATTTCCAGAGGAAAGTATTTTTTTCAGATCATCATTAAAATCATCGAGACCCATTTCCTCGGCATCTTCCAAAAGTATTTCGCTGTAACCGAGAATCGCATTCATCGGAGTTCTCAATTCGTGACTCATATTCGCAAGAAAAGCACTCTTTGCCCGGTTGGCTTCAAGTGCCTGGTCGCGTGTCGTTATCAATTCGGTATTGGTTTTTTGCAATTGATTGATCAAATTGACATTGCTTAGAGCAACTGCCGCCTGCGAGGCCAAAGACTCCACCAGCCCTTCATGGTTTTCTGAAAAGGGGATGACCGTTTTCCCATCCTCTGGATCAAGCGCATTGAGAATTTGCAGTACACCTATGACTTCTTCCTCATAGTTTCGCATCGGTACAACCAACATGGATTGTGTGCGGTAATTTGTTGCCTTGTCAAATTTCCTAGGGCCTGTAAAATCGAAAGACTTATAATTATAAACATCGGGAATGTTGATCGAAATACCCTTCATTGCAGAATAGGCAGAAACGTTGGATTTCTTCATCTGCACAGGAGGGAAACTTATTTCAGTCCCCGTCGTCCCTCCCATAAAAATATTTAGTGAATCGTTTTGAACAATTTTAAAGGCCAACGATTCGTTTTCAAGAATGTACAAGGTTCCACCATCGGCATTAGTCAATGTGCGCGATTCTGTTACTATTTTTTCCAGCAACTCGTTCAAATCACGCTTGCCAGACAATGCTCTGCCCACATCGGATAGCTTTTTGACTTGGCTCATCAAGTTGACGGCATGATGGTCTGATTGATTGAAATTTTTATTTAACAGTTGAGTTAAATTATCCTTGGAGGAAGACGAACTAGCAACCATCTCCGTGACTAACCGAGGATCAACAATCCAGCCTTCTGAAGAAATGATGGGGTGAGCGTTGCTTGGAATTCCATAATTTCTACTTTTATTGTGGTAGGCCCAGCCCGCCTGCACTGCGCACAAAACAGAATCGAGGACATCTCCGTTCGAGTCCTCCACCGCCTTTATTATTATTTCTTCACCAACCTCAATCTTAAAACCAAATTCAGCATTGAACTCCTCGGAGCAAATTCCTTTCAATATAGCTTTTCGGGCATCTTGCATTTCCGAATTCGTTTGCGTCTTGGAATTTCCTTTGTATTTTCCTGCGAAACGACGTGCCAATAATGCAGGATATGTCTCCAAAATGATTCGGTCGTCATCCCTCGGACAGCAAGGCAAAATAGAAACACCTTTACCTGATAGCCGGGGTGCCAACTCATAAAACATTTTCGCTAAAGGAGGATTCAAAAGTTTCAATGGACTAAGTGCCCGAGCCAGTTCATCAGTCAGTCGCAGACTGTCTTTACTTTGAGAGGGACGACTGGATTTATAACTTTTAATTTTAGATTCAAATTCTTTCCATTCCATATTTGAAACAGATGCAACATAGTCGCTCCATACTTGCGAATCTGAAATTTGGGAAAGAAATGTGGAAGGAAGCCCTAAAGGACAATCGATACCGAGGAACCAAGGTCCCTCCTCTTCATCTATCAACTGTTCAAATTGTTCGAAGTCTGCTAAAAAATCAAGTCGCTCAAGAATGAGCTTCCGATTCTTTTTAAAAACACTGTGCACACAAGGAAGCAGTTTCTTGCTACTAGGAGCTGAAGTGAAGTCGATGCCGAGGATTTTCATAATAAATTTCTCCGGCTCAATTCTTTCGCCAAACGCCTTAATAAAGGCCCTGGCGAATGCCCCACTGCCTTTTCTATGAGTAAGCCAGGAATATAGCGTCGCAAAATTTCAGAATCTAAAAAAACATCCTTTTCCCCTGAAACGGCAATAAAATCTTTGGTGGATGCAGGGGTTGCCAACGCAGATTCCAGAAACTCCAGTCCTTTTATCAAGACACCCCGTTGCGGAACTTCAATCAATCGGTCGTCAGGAAAAGGTGCTGAACAAACTGAATAAAAATCTTTCAATGCCGCCTGCCCTGTTTCCAAACTGCGTTCCAGCAACCTTAGGAAAAATTTTAATTTAGTTTTTGGTGTTTTCCCTCCCCTATCGCCTTCATGTGTGAATGACAAAATCGGAGCGATAGCGGCTTTTATCGACGATGAGGGTAAATACTGTCGATGCGTGAACAGCCACAAACTTCCCAAAGAATACCCTATGTATAAATCCGCAGGGTTTTCGTCCAAGGCTTTACGAGCCGACTCAGAGCAAAACGGGTTGGTTGGATAAAGGGTTTTTATGCGGCTATTGGGGAACGCTTGCTGAATCTGCTCGCCAAACCAATTGGGTGGCAAAGCCCAGCCACAAACCGCGGTTATGTTTTTGATTTCCATTTTTGGAACAACTTTAAGATTATAGATATTTGCTCTGTGGAAATAGCCGAATGCAATGACAACCGCAATCGCTCTTTACCCTTGGGAACTGTCGGAAAACGAATGGCCCCAATTTGTATTCCCTCATCATAAAAATAATCACTCATCCTCAAAGCCTGTCCGGCATCATTCAAAACAATGGGAATGATCTGAGAATCTGACTCTATTAGATTATATCCCATTTTAACAAGAGCTTGCCGCAAAACAAGGGACTTTTCACGCAGAGAATGACGTTTATCGCTATCCGCAATGACTAGATCAATAGCAGAATGCGCGGCACCCGCCGCCGAAGGGCATAAAAACGTTGAAAATATGTACTCACCTGCTGTATTGGTTAAGAATTCAATGATCTCGCTACGGTCGGATATAACATAGGCACCCATACTTCCCAAGGCTTTACCTAGTGTCCCAATCATCACATCCACCATAGAGCCAACGCCCATTTCCTCGGCCAACCCCGCTCCGCTCGCGCCATAGACGCCGACCCCGTGCGCCTCATCTAAAATCCATACAAAGCCGTACTTTTCTTTCAATTTTGCCAAATGCTTCAAGTCGGGATAGTCACCATCCATACTGAAAATACTTTCAGTGACAACAAATACGGTATCGTATTGTGTTTTTTTCAGCTCGCGTTCCAGATGCTCTAAATCAAGGTGAAGGTATCTTTTAAAGCGAACTTTCGAATGATTCAAGGTTTGCGCAATGGAATGATGAATCAGGCGGTCCGCAAGGATCAAATCATTTTTCTGTGGGAGGTGTGAAAATACGGCCTGATTTGCCATGAAACCCGTATTGAATAACATGCCAAATTTCTTACTTTTCCAGGCCAAAATTTTATCGAGTAAGGCTTGGTGACAGGGCTTAAACCCTGTTAAAAGAGGGGATGCACCACTCCCGGCACCATAAGTTTCCGTAGCTTTTCTCGCTCCTTCAAGAACAGCGGGATGAGTACGGAGTTGCAGGTAATCGTTGGAAGAAAGATCAATCAACCCCTCTGGCGATAGGCGGGTTTCACGGTATAAATTATTTTCCCGACGAGTGGATAAATCTTTTTGCAATCTGCTATAAAATAGTTCGTAATTAGTCAAAACTGTTCGGTCACTTTATATCCGCAGGCCGCTGGAAAGAGGCTCTATGTTTTAAAATAAATAGCCACAAACCAAACTCAATTGTAAAATCTACATAGCTGAAATAGTATAGTGTAAATTCTAAAACAATTTAACTCTCATTATAACGATGACCCAACACATAGCGGACAAGGGGAAGGTTTGGATCAAAGGTACTTTCAAACCTGTCTACGCGGTTAGAATAGATCAAAAAATATTTCTTTTGGGTTCGGAAATGGATGTTGAGCCCGAAACACGGGTTGACAACGAACATCTATTTGTTGATTGGAAAGATGATTCCAAATCGATTCGCTTGGGAAGGTGCATTTCCCTATCGGCACCTGCTGAAATTGCAGGAACCCTTTTTAACGGTTTCGACAATACAAAGCACGCCGATATTCTTGCAGTGAATCCTTCCGGTGAAGGCACTGTCGATAAAATATTTAAGGACGCTGATTTTCATGAAAAAGGTTTAGCGGAAATGAATACAGACAAATTTTTGCGAACCTTTATGAATATGCAATCAGTCAACGAAGCAACCTAAAAACTGGAATCAACGAGATTTAACCCTCACAAGCCGGGTTGAATTGTTTTCCCTTTCGTCCTTATCCACATATTCTTTCTCACCCGTTCTTAAATTCAGACAGCAAAACTTACCTTCGTCGTTGATATCACTCGTCCACATTTTATAGGCGCAACTGACTACGAAAAGAGGCGAAATATAAATATCCTTGCCCTCAAAATCCTTTTGCACCACTTTTTTATTGAACAAAGTAAGGGCTTCTTTAGTAGTAGGCATACGCCAATCGTTGCATCCGCCTGCGTAAACCTGCCTCATTATTCTGATATAGGCGTTGATTTCATCAACATTCTTCCAATCACCGAGGTCTTGCTTTGAATCTTTGGGGAGCCACTGCAAACCTGATTTTGTGTCGGTAATCGGTCCGCTGGACTCCTCAATATATTGCTCAGAATCTGTCATATCGTCAATTCTCTCTTCAAATTATTGGATCTCACAAGTCAACACTATTCCTCATGAGAGGCTACATCCTTTTAAATTAGAACTGATTCAGGCAAGCACTTAAAAGGAAGTCTGGTTTTAATGTATGAAAAACTAGCATGGATCGTTTAAAGCTTCAATGATTTTGCGATAATAGAAATGTATGCGTCGGGTCAAAAGACCAGGAACATCCGAACCGATGCGCCTGCCATCAACCTCAAGCACTGGCATGATTTCCCATCCCGTATTTACGATGAATACCTCGTCGGCCGAATACAGAGACGGGGCCATCAACTCCGTTTCCATACATTCAATTTTATGAGCAGACGCAATTTCAAGAATCGTCTGCCTCGTGATACCGGGCAGAATACAAGAAGTCAACGCAGGTGTTTTCAAGATGCCATCTTTTACCAGAAAAACATTGCTGACACTTCCTTCAGTCAACAAATTATCATCACTCAAAGCAATGGCTTCAAAAGCCCCTTTTTGACGCGCATTTTCGCGTAATAATATTTGTGATAGAAAATTGCAGGACTTGATCCCCTGTGATATACCCGGCAACGCAGAGGTCACCCCTGGGACAAGAACAATAGAAACGCCCGTTTCATAACATTGCAGGGATTCACCTATAGGACGGGCAAAGAGGACAAGTGTGGGTGAGCTGTCCTCTATCAAAATACCGTGATCGCTGACACCCCGCGTTAAGGTGATGCGAACGATTGCATCTTTCAGATTATTTTTTTCGAGCAAGGTTTGAACGACACGTCCCAATTCCACAAGTTCCATGGGAATGGGTATCTTAAGCGCATTGGCAGAGTGGCCCATGCGTGCGAGATGTTCATTCAGCTTGAAAACTTGACCATCATAAGCACGCAAGGTTTCAAAAAGCCCGTCTCCATAGAGAAACCCGCGATCCATGATCGAAATTTTAGCCTGGCTCAGAGGAACAAATTCTGAGTTGACGTAAACTATCGAATTTTCATTCATACTGTGTGGATTTTCGTTTTACAAAGGAGGTCGTCAACCAAAGCCACAACTTCACTCATCCAGCAAGCGGCTAACTTTTTCTTCCAATTCAAGACTGGAACCAAACAAGCACTCTCGCAAATTACCTTTCTTGTCTATCAATATAGCCGATGGTGTGCCACGCAGTTGATAAGTCTCAAAGGTATGAGCGGTATGAGTTTTTTTGAGAAGATACGATTCCACTTGCTCTATAACTGATTTTTTCATTTCTGGAGCTAATTTTTCAAACTGAGGAATGTCTCGATCTATGATTTTTTTTACCGCCTCATCGTCTATTTTCACCTTCGCTGGAACAACCTTATCCCATGCTACAGGAAAAGGAATAGAGTAAATCAATCGATCAAAATTCAAGAGGTTTCTACGTCCAAGTTCAGCAAGGGTATCGCCAACAACTTCTCCCCTAGTTAACAGTTTTTTTAGATTCTCAATGGAATTTTTATCGTGATCTTCAAACGCCGTAGCAAGCCCCCATACGGTCAACGGAGCAGATTGAAACTTCTCGTATACAGCGATTGCCTCAGGCAATCCGCCAATAAAACATCCCGGGCAGTTGACCTGAAACACTTCGATCAATACCACCTTGCCCTTCTCCTGCTCCAACGTTCCAGCTTCTCCCTGCACCCATGAATCGATTTGCAATTCTGGTGCGGGATGATTAACTTTCAGCGGGTTCGACATCTATTAATTTCCTCAACCGGTTGACTAATTTTATAATTTGCGTCGGTGGGTTTTTCTTTAAAACCTCTTCCAATCCGTAAATGGCCTGACTCTTCTGCCCCAAAGCATTATAAGCAAGACCCAGCATGACGTAAGACATATGCCATTTGTCACCCTCTGGGTATTTTTTAATGATTTTATCCAGATGAAAAACTGTTTTCTTGTATTCCTTAAGATGGTAATAAGAGGAACTGATAGCAAAGTGAATATTATCCATTAAGGCCAAAGGTGGTCTTTGCGCCAACACCTTCTTAAAAGTATCAATGCTCTCTTTATATTTTCCGTCACGAAAGAAACCTACCGCGACTACATAGTCATTATAAGAAAATCCAGATTTTGGCGGGACCTTTTTAAAATCTTCCAACTTTTGGTCAACCACTGCCATCTCTTTTTTCACACTGTCGAGTATTCTCCCCGCCGACTCGCCGCGTTTTTCCTGCAGGACTATTTCTTGTTGAACACGACTTTCCCAATTCGAGATAGCAGGAGCCCAAGGATCTACACGATCCTCGAATCGATTCGCCAATTTTATATTGTTTTCATGGTTGAGATATAGTTGCGAAACTTCTACCTCAATCGAATCTAGATGTTGCTGGCGAAGCTTACGTGCCTGTAACTTCTCTTGACTTGGCGGAAACCATGTATAAACTTCCTCAACAGTCGGTTCCGATCCCTTCACGGGGGGCTCCTCAGACATCAAAGTCAAATTTTGCACCTGCGCACAAGCACAAAAAAGGAGAACCGTAAAAAAAATCAGGTTTCTAGCTGGATTTTTCATGTTTTCGATTCCATATATATACAAACAGCCTTTGTTAAGGCATATTAAAATAAAAACCCTTATTTTTCAATAGTTTATAAATATGAGTGATTATTATTCAACTTTAGGCGTAGACCGTAAAACTTCTGCAGATGATATCAAGAAAGCTTATCGACAACTTGCGCTCAAATATCACCCCGATCGCAATAAAGATAATCCTGCCGTAGAAGAAAAGTTTAAAAACCTAAGCGAAGCCTACGCGGTATTGAGCGACGAGAAAAAACGCCGCGAGTACGATAATTATGGACAAGAGGGATTCAACCAACGATTTTCTCAAGAAGAGGTCTTTCGGGATTTCGATTTTGCCTCTACCTTTCAACAATTTGGAGGTGGGTTTAGCGGCAATAACCCCTTTTCCGGCTTGGAAGATTACTTTTCCAGGCGAAGAGGCGGGGGTGCAGGCGGAAACAGCTTCTACACCACCCGTGGAGGCGACCTCAAGCAAGATCTCCAGATCAGCTTCGAAGAGGCAGCACTCGGTGCAAAAAAGATCGTAGCAATCAATCGGCGCGGAACCCGCGAAGAAACAAGTTTTAGAGTTCCCGCAGGCATTGAAAACGGGAAAACCATTCGCCTCGGTGGAAAAGGACTTCCAAGCCCTGTTCCAAATGGACAACCTGGGGATTTGATGCTCAGAGTGCAGATTCAACCCCATCCCGTATTCAAACGCGATGGCTATAATATCGTCATGGAAAAGGAAATCAGTCTGTTCGAGGCCCTTTTGGGGACATCAATGAGCATACCGACCCTGAATGGAGAGATCATGATGAAAATCCCTGCTGGAACACAGAGTCATTCCAAGTTACGACTCAAAAATAAAGGGATTCCAAAAAAGAAAGCAAATACTTTTGGCGACCAACTCGTACAAATCATCATCAAAATCCCTAAAGAACTGAACGAAGAACAAACCAATCTGGTGCAACAACTCAAAGAAAGCGGACTTTAACCCCCGCTTCTACCAGAATCTAATAGATTGAGGACAAAGAAAAAATGGCCAAGGTATTTTTTAAACCCGACAAAATCACCCACGAATTAGAAGACGGCGTTCCACTCATAGAAGCCTGCGAAGAAGTCGATGTGTCCCTATCCTTCGGTTGCACCGAAGGCACCTGCGGTGTCTGCGAATTGACGGTACTGGATGGCATGAAAAATTGCTCTCGTCCGTCAGAAGAAGAACGCGACTACCTGTTTCCCGAAGACCTAGAAGCCGGTATGCGACTCGGCTGTCAAATGCGCATCAAAAAAGGCGACGTGACCCTCACTTGGAAAGGCCTGCGCTCAAAATAGTCTGTCAGTTACCCAAAAATTGGCTATCGGGCAAAAGTAGGCAACAAATATTATCGTTGGTAACGATTTCAGGATAGCTGTAAAAACTGCTCATTTCCGCAGGAAACGTTTCAGAATATCGTTCATGTCAAACAACAGGGAGATGGGTCTGCCATGGGGACAGGTATACGGCATCTCTGTTTTTTCCAAATCTGAAATCAGTTTGCGCATTTGGTCAAAATCCATTGGATGATTGATCTTGATCGCGCTTTTACAGGCCATCATGATCAAAAGTTCATCGTATTTTTTCTGCAAGGCACTTCCGTCTGTCAATTCCAGGATTTCACGGATCACCTGACTGTAATCCACGTTCTTCAAAATTGCCGGGACCGAACGTAAGAGGAATCCATTTTCGCCAAAAGGCTCCAGTTCAAGCCCAAGACCTTTCAAAAGTTCCAGTTGATCGCCCAGAATTTGCGCCTCGCTCGGCGAGAATTCCAAGGATTCTGGAAACAATAATTGCTGAACGTCTACCCTTTTATCCTTTGCCGCCTCACGAAAGCGTTCGTACAAGACACGCTCGTGAGCAATGTGCTGATCGACCAGTAAAACGCCTCTCTTCCCCTGCATGATGATGAAAGAATTTTCCAGCTGGCCGATGGGTTCAAATTCTGAATACATCAACTCCGAAATAGGCGTCCCCGCCTTCTCAAAAATATGCGCCGAATCCATACCGGGGCTACCCACAGGCGCAGGCTGAGTCCCAAGTCCTCCATAGAGTGCAGACAGAGACTTTTGCACATCCCCAAATTTTTCGCGTGCAAAGGGAATCAAGGATTCGGGCCGATTTCCATAATCATTGGAATCAGTAGCTCGCCCCATTGAAGTTTGTGCGCTCTGCCCTTGCTCGTTCTGTCGGTACTCAGCTTGTCCCCTATCTCCCACTTCTTCTCTCTGTGGCGATTCAAGTGGGAGTTGTTTGCCACTCTCGGAAAGAGCTGAACGTACGGATTGACTGACGAAGCGATGCACTTCATTTTGGAATGCAAAACGCACTTCTGCCTTGGAGGGATGTACATTCACATCCACCAAAGCCGGGTCCATAGTTAAAAAAAGAAATATCACCGGATGTTGGCCTTTGGGAAGCAGATAGCTATAACCCAACTGCGTCGCATGCTGAATGACCTTGTCTCGCACCAGACGACCGTTCACATAAACGTATTGATTGGTTCGGTTCGAGCGTGTGTAAACTGGATTTGAAACAAAACCACTCAAATGATAATCTCCAGCAGACGCATTTACAGGGACCAGTTCACCCGCAAGTTCAGAGCCGAACAATTCTGCAATGCGGTACAATAACTGCTCCGTAGGGGCTGTGTTGATGATACTGCGCCCGTTATGAATCAAGCTAAAATGAATTTCAGGGCGAGCCAGTGCCTGTTGCGTCACCCCCTGCGCAATGTGCGAAAACTCGGTGCTGTCACCTTTCAGAAACTTTCGCCGCGCGGGAGTGTTAAAAAACAAGTGACGAACTTCGATCATAGTCCCCTGGGGCCGCCCAATCTGTCGGGTGGTTTGCAACTTTCCAGCCTCAATAGCCACCAGTTTGCCGCCTCGATTCTCATCCAGAGAACTGGTGAGTCGAACCTTGGCCACTGACCCGATACTGGGAAGGGCCTCTCCACGAAAACCAAAGGTGTTGATACGTTCTAAATCCTCCTGAGTCGATATCTTGCTTGTTGCGTGCCGGGAAAAAGCCAGCTCCGCATCTTCCCAGGACATGCCGCAACCGTCGTCATCAACACGGATCAAATCTTTGCCGCCTTTTTCAATCTCAATGATGATTTTCTTCGCCCCAGCATCGATTGAGTTTTCTACCAACTCTTTGACCACTGAAGCGGGACGCTCCACCACCTCGCCTGCGGCTATCTGATTGGACAAATCATCGGGCAGTATCTGGATACGCGAACCCGTATCGGCAGAGGGGGCTAAATTTTGGGGATCATTCATGATCTCAACGTATTTAAAGGAGGGGAAGTATCTCAAATAATAAGTGATTTAGCACAATAACACGGCCCCAATTTTGCAAGGGATGGCTAGGCCAAAAATAAACTTGGAGAGACACTCTTTAATAATTTGTAAAACAAATTGGGCTTGAATACAAGATTTAAAACCGTTCTCGACAAACCTCAATGCAAACGGTAAGCTATCCTAACACTATGAAATAAGTTGTCCAATAACATGAATATTAATTATATTATTGGAATCAAAAGCCGATACTGTAAGTAGCTTTCAATTTTACGAACGGAATTATGCGCAAACACATTCAAAATTTCAGGATGAGTCTGGTCGCGATGACCCTTGTGATAGGAATTCAGTTTCTGCTGTTGCCCTATTACCATTATCATCCAGAAATAACTCATGCGCATACGGACCAGCTCACGCCACACCAGCATAAAGGGCATTATCACTCACTGACCATAGAGAACATTGTCCATCAAACTTCGGATCATAGTGCTTCGTCTCATAGTGAAGATTCCGACCATCACCATCCGCACCACCCTATCGCATCGGATGGAGATCAGCCTGATATTCAGCCCAATAATAAAACCCTGGAGCCGCAAAAATCGCACACAGTTTTAAAGCTGGTATCCAATTTTTCGATTCATAAATTCAATCCTATTCCCAAAGCCTCGTGGTTCCCTGCCCATTTCCCTGATCACCGGCATTCACTGGACAGGCAACAAGTACAGGAACGATCCCCCCCTTTAGTACCCTCAATCTAATCCCAGCAATACACAGCAGTCGAATTCCGCTTGAAAATATCCCACAGCAATCTGTGAGGAGCCAATTTTACAAGTAAACGCCGATTCATTTATTACACGTGCAAACCATGAAACGATTTTTCATTTTATGGAGTTTCGCATCTTTTCTTGGCATGGCATCGTTTTCTTACGTATCCGCCGAGCCAGATGGGACACTCCATATCGAAAAAAAAAGATCCAACGATCTAAGTCTGCAAGAAGCCGATGCCCGAGCCTTGCTCAAAAATCCAATATTATCAGCCTTTTCCCTGGAGAAACGTGCGCGGTCGGCTCGAACTTTACAGTCCAGCTTGTTTCCCAACCCCACTCTCGACATTCAGGTCGGAAATGCCTTTGGTTCTGGATCTTTTGGTGGATTGCGTGGCTCCGAAACAAATGTGCTATTTGGACAATTGATAGAACTTGGAGGAAAACGTTCTGCCAGGATAAATGTTGGCAAAGCCGCTGAAGAGCTTGCAGGTTGGGACTACGACAACAAACGTCTAGAAGTATTGATGAGCGTACACAAAGCCTTTGTCAATGTTCTGAAGATGCAACACAGCGTCTCTTTGGCAGAAGACCTGATCGAACTTGGAAACAGATTTTATGAAGCTGTCTCTGAAAGGGTCAAGGCAGGGAAAGTCGCGGCCATCGAACAAATCAAGGCAAAGGTCGCCCTCTCCAATTTTAAAATCACATTAGAAAATAAAAAGCAGGCTCTGGAACAAGCAAAAAGACAACTTTCTCGTACCTGGGGAGATGCTAACCCGGGATTTGATAAGGTTCTTGGCGACCTGTTCAAAATTTCTCCCGCACCTCCTATCGAAACACTGCAACCCAAGATTCTGCAAACCCCCTCTTTCAAGCTCTGGAAGAGCGCGATGAAACAGCGTCAGGCGGAAGTTGAGCAGGAGCGTTCCAAAAGCATTCCCAATATCACACTATCCGGGGGTTACCGCCGATTGGAGCAAACCGATGACAATACGGTGACTTTGGGGTTCTCCATTCCGCTGCAATTTTTCAACAGGAATCAGGGTGGCATTGCAGAAGCCCAGCACAATCTCTCGCAGATCCAGGAGGAGAAACGCTCGGCTGAAGTTGAAATGAACCAAACCTTTATGGATGCGTATCAAAACCTTGTTCTCGCCTATTCACGGGCAAACACCCTGCAATCGGAAATTTTACCATCGGCGCAACGGGTTTTCGATGGCGTTAGCGAAGGCTACCGTTTTGGGAAATTCGGATTCCTGGAATTTCTTGACAGCCAAAAAACATTCTTTACCGCAAAGCAACAATACATAGATTCTCTAGCGAGCTACCATATTGCCGTTGCAGATGTTGAAAAATTGATCGGAGAACCACTCATGCCACTCAAACCTGCGCCAGCCGAAGGAAAACCTCTGCAATGAAAAAACGATTTATAGTTTCAATAATCATCATCCTTGCTGTGGGAACCTTTGTGGCGATGGAAATTCTAAAAATAGATCCCAATACTCAATCCAGCAAGCACAGCCCTGTAGCTGAGAAAACAGATGCTATCCCAAGAGGTTCACATGGGGGCTGGTTATTTTCTAAAGACAATTTGCAGGTAGAAGTAAAAATATTTGAAAGCGGTGTCCCTCCTCAATTCAGAGTTTATACAAGCAATGCTAAAGGCGACAAAATACCTTTTGATGAAGTGCAACTGACCATCCGCTTGAATCGGCTGGACCGGATTGATGAAATCCACTTCAACCCCGCAGGCGATTATCTGCTGGGAGATATGACGGTTGAAGAACCGCATTCGTTTGATATGGAAATTCAGGCTCTGTGGAAAGACCAGAAGTATGAATGGAATTTTTCTCAAATTGAGGCCCGTGTCGAGCTTTCGGAAACAGCTCTCAAAAATGCAAACATCGTTACAAAAAAAGTGGGTTCTGCGCGACTGAAAAACATCCTCAAATTATCGGGGGAAATCGGCTTGAATGAAGAAAAAGTGGTGCACGTTGTTCCCCGACTCACCGGAATCGTCAAACAGGTATTTAAAGATTTGGGAGATCATGTGGCCCCTGGAGAAATTCTCGCAATCATTGAGAGTCGTGAACTGGCAAATACAAAAATCGCTTACCTTTCAGCCGCCAAACGAACAAGTTTGGTAAAAGCTGATATGGAAAGAGAGATCTTGCTTTACAAAAACACCACTCGCATGTTGGAACTTCTACAAAAGGAAATCAGTAAAGAGGAGATTGATCGTGAGCTGAAAGAGCTTCCCGTTGGGAAAAGTCGGGAATTACTCATCCCCGCACACTCAAAATTAAGCCTGGCAAAATCTGTTTATTTGCGCGAGAAAAAATTATTTGAGAAAGGCATATCTTCACAATCTGAATACTTGCAGGCAGAAGAAAATTACAAAAGTCGAGAAGCTACCTATTTTGCTATACGCGAAAAGATTGCCTATGACGGTCAATGGGCGGTTCATCAAAAAACAAGAGCCTATGAAATGGAAAATCTCAAGCTCCAAACCACCAGTCAAAAACTTTTCGCACTGGGCTTGACCAATGAAGAAGTCGACAAACTATCTCAAAAGGAAGAACCCATTTTGACTCAATACGAGTTGAAGTCACCCCTGGGAGGAACGGTCATTCAAAAACACCTATCTACAGGGGAAGCGGTTAAAAATGATGACGGGGTTTTTCTTCTCGCCGACTTGTCTGAACTATGGGCAAACATTGCCATCCCCGCCAAGGATATTAAATATGTGAAATTGGGACAATCGGTCACCGTTCGAGATGAAAACCTTGGAACAAAAGCCGTCGGAAAATTGACCTACCTCGCGTCCATAATAGACGAAAAAAATAGAACCATTACCGGCCGGGTAGTGATTCAAAATCCAAAATCCAAATGGAGACCGGGGACATTCGTCACACTGGAACTGCTTCTCGACAAGCGAAAAGTTCCTGTGGCTGTGCCAACCAAGGCGATCCAGACGATTCGAGACTGGTCTGTTGTGTTTGTCAATTATGGAGATTTCTTTGAAGCTCGCCCTTTAGAGTTGGGGGAAAGCGATGGCACTTGGACAGAGGTTTTAAAGGGCCTGACTGCGGGAGAACAGTATGTGACAGAAAACAGTTTCGTAGTGAAAGCTGAAATTGAAAAATCATCTGCTGTTCACTCCCATTAACCTAAAGGATTTAAATGCTTTCTGCTCTATTAAAGTTTTCCATAAAATACCGAGTATTTGTGATCCTGGGTACTCTGGCACTGGCCGTTCCGGGAATCTACAATTTTCAGATACTGCCCATTGATGCAGTCCCCGACATCACCAACGTTCAAGTTCAGATCAATACCGAAGCTCGCGGCTTCACTCCGCTTGAAGTTGAGAACCGCATCACCTTCCCCATTGAAACGGCCTTGGCAGGAATTCCAAAGTTATCTTACACCCGATCTATTTCACGCTACGGACTCTCTCAAGTCACTGTCGTTTTTGAAGATGACACCAATATTTACTTTGCCCGGCAACTCATCAGCACTCGTATTCAAGAAATGAAGGGCAACCTTCCTCCCAATACAGAGCCGATCATGGGTCCTATCGCTACAGGGTTGGGAGAGATTTTTTTATGGACGATGGAAACCGACAAGGATTTTATAAAACCTGATGGCAAGCCCTATTCGCTAGCAGAACTGAGAACGATTCAGGACTGGATCATTCGTCCTCAGATTAGAAATATCCCCGGCGTTGCAGATGTCAACACGATCGGAGGGTTTACAAAACAATATCAGGTCGCTCCAAATCCGGAAAAACTCATGTCCTATCGAATAAGTTTCCGTGACGTGCTGGAAGCTTTAATGAAAAATAATGCCAATACCGGGGCTGGCTACATTGAACATAGCGGGGCACAATACCTCATCAGAACGCCCGGACAAGTCACCGGGATTGATGATATCAAACAAATAATCGTTGGCTCCCGCAAAGGAACCCCCATTTACATAAAGGATATTGCCGATGTTGCTTTAGGCAAAGAGCTGAGAACTGGAGCCGCAACTGAAAATGGTAAAGAGACTGTTCTCGGCACGGTGTTTATGCTGAAGGACGAAAACAGCCGCACCGTTTCAATAAGAGTTGCCGAGAAATTGAAGGAAATCAATCGCTCTTTGCCTGAAGGTGTGAAGGCTAAAACGGTTTACGATCGTACCCACCTTGTCAACGCGACTCTAGAAACCATGAAAAACAATCTCATGGAAGGTGCCTTGCTGGTCATTGCTGTACTTTTTCTACTCTTGGGAAATTTCCGCGCCGCTCTCATCACCGCCCTTGTCATCCCTCTTTCCATGCTGTTTGCAATCACGGGAATGGTTGAAAACAAAATCAGCGGCAATCTTTTGAGCCTGGGAGCTATCGATTTTGGCATCATCATAGACGGTGCTGTAATAATCGTAGAAAACTGTATACGCAGATTGACAGAAGAACATAAAAAAATTGGGCGCGAACTCACCCGCGATGAACGCTTTGGAATCGTCGCTTATGCCACCAAGGAAGTTTCCCGCCCCAGTATCTTTGGTGGGCTCATCATTATGATCGTCTACCTGCCAATCCTGACTCTGACGGGGATCGAAGGAAAAATGTTCCAACCGATGGCTTTCACTGTTCTGGCGGCCTTAATAGGGGCCATGATATTGTCCATCACTTTTATACCTGCCATGGTCGCTCAATTTTCATCGGGGAATATTTCTGAAAAAGAAAATATTTTACTGATGGCCGTTCGTAGAATTTATGAGCCACTGCTGAATATTTCGATGAAGAATCGTCCCACGGTCATAACCCTTGCAGGCGTTCTTGTTGCCCTAAGCCTTCTGCTTTCTACGCGCATGGGGAGCGAGTTTCTTCCAACTCTGGATGAGGGTGATTTAGCCATCCACGCTTTACGTGTTCCCGGAACCAGCCTCTCTCAAGCCGTTTCCATGCAAGACGTGTTGGAGAAAAAAATCATGGAATTACCGGAGGTCGACTATGTATTCGCCAAAATCGGCACAGCAGATATTGCAACAGACCCCATGCCACCAAGTGTTGCAGACGTATTTGCAATCATCAAACCCCGATCGGAATGGCCCGATCCCAAGCGTTCTAAAATCAATCTCATTCAAGAATTGGAACAAAAATTAGCCCAAGTCCCCGGCAACAAATACGAAATCATCCAACCGATTGAAATGCGGTTCAATGAATTGATCGCCGGGGTACGCAGTGATGTCGCGGTAAAAGTTTTTGGGGATGATCTGGAAACACTGGTTTCCATAGCAGACAAAATCGAACACGTCCTTGTAGACATCCCAGGAGCATCTGATGTTGATATCGAGCAAGTGACAGGACTGCCTGTGCTGACGCTGGAACTGGACCGCGATTTAATGGCTCGACTGGGAATAAATGTTTCCACTGTACAGGAGACCGTAGAAATTGCCATCGGTGGGAAAAGTGCGGGAATGGTTTTTGAAGGAGACCGTCGTTTCGAAATCATGGTTCGATTACGCGAAGATATACGAACAAATATTGAACTACTCAAGAGAATTCCAATAGCCTTGCCAGAGAATTTTTCCCCCGATAAGATACCCGGAGGAAGCCATAACCTGAATTATATTCCACTCTCCACAGTGGCTAATTTTTCCATCATAAAAGGCCCCAACCAGATCAGCCGCGAAAATGGAAAGCGTCGAATCGTTGTCACAGCCAATGTAAGGGATCGCGATCTCGGCTCATTTGTACAAGAAGCTCAAAAGGCCATTGAAGAAAAAGTCACCATTGATCCCGGTTACTGGATTGCCTGGGGCGGACAATTCGAACATATGATTTCTGCCGCTCAAAGGTTGTGGCTTGTTGTGCCTATTTCGCTTTTGTTAATATTTCTCATGCTGTTTGCCGCGTTTGGTAACATGAAAAATTCACTTCTTGTTTTCACAGGAATTCCTCTCGCTTTGACAGGTGGATTCTTCTTCCTGTGGATTCGAGGCATTCCCTTATCCATTTCAGCCGCCATTGGCTTCATCGCTCTTTCTGGCATAGCGGTTTTGAACGGGTTGGTCATGATTTCTTTCATAGAAGAATTGCGAGAAAAAGGTCTCGCTTTGGACGAGGCTATTTGGAAAGGATCACTCACTCGCCTGCGACCCGTTTTGATGACGGCTTTGGTCGCGTCTCTCGGATTCATTCCCATGGCTCTGGCAACAGGGACCGGAGCGGAAGTTCAGCGTCCATTGGCAACGGTAGTGATCGGTGGCATTGTTTCCTCAACAATACTCACCCTGCTTGTTCTACCCGCACTGTATCGGACTTTTAATTCACCGGATTAAATACGGATAATGTTATGATAAATATCTGCAAGACTTATGGAGACCTCAACAATCATCTCCATAAGGTAGCCATGGAATTCCTGATTTTTTAAAGGTTCCCCTCTTGAGTCCCAACTATTTTGACAAGAATATCTCCGCACTGGAGAGAAATTCACACTCTAAAGACCTTTTTTCACCGCGCCCTTTTTCGGAAGAAATCGAAGCATTCCCGGCACAAAATGGTCAAATCACTCTTCGATGCAATGGCATCTCGATCCATAGTTCTTACGATCCACAAAAAGAAGGAGAAAAATTTGCCAGGAATATCGAACCGGGTGCAAGCGTTTGCCTGTATGGAATGGGACTGGGCTACCACCTTGGTCCCCTGCTTGAAAAAATAGGTCCCAAGGGCTCCTTACTCGTCATTGAGCTGAATCCCGACATATTGTCAGCGGCCTTTAGTCTGAACGACTTGTCTAAAATTTTCGAAGACCCCCGTTTTCAGCTGATTTTCTCCGAGAATGAATCCACCGCTGCAGATCAAATTTCGCAGAAAATGCAACAGCTCACAGAGCAATCCTCTGAATCGCTGGAAATTCTGTTTCACTCCCCCTCCTTCAAATGCATTCCTAAACATTTTCCAAAGCTGAGTAACGCGCTGGAAGTGCTATTGATCGAGAGACGCTTTCCCGCTGTTCTGGGAGGACAGGAAAAACTCAATTTTGACAGAAACAAAGAAACCGTTTACAAAACACCAGGAATCAAAACACTGATGAATGCACACGCAGGCCAGCCCGCCCTTTTGATAAGTGCAGGCCCCTCGCTAGACGGTGTCTTTCCATATTTAAAGTCCTTGCAGAAAAAGGCCTTGATTGCCTGCGTCGATACCGCATTGCCTATTTTGATACAAGCCGGCATCGATCCCGATTATATTTTCACTCTCGATCCACAGACAGAAAACTGCAAACATTTCAGCGATCTGTCGAAACAAACCGGAGCACTCATCTTCACACCAACGGCCCACCCGCATATTCTGTCCAAGGCACCAAAGAAAAAGTTTGTAGCCATCCAGCAAGGCCATTCTCTTTTTAAAAACGATCCCCTAGGCTCGGAAAAAGGATACACGCAATCGGGCGGTTCCGTTGCCTGTTTTGCACTCGATTGCCTGATCCAGTTTGCCTGCGGCCCTATTCTTCTGGTAGGACAAGATTGCGCCTTTTCTGGAGGCCGTACTTATGCCCGCAATGCCCGTCAATCTATGAATGCAATGGACCGTTTCTCCGCCAACAATGTCTATGGTAAGGAACATGAAATGAAAACCGCTAAAACTAAATCCATTCCCGTTGCGGGAACACAAGGGCGAGATATCCTCACAAATCAGGCTATGTATGGTTACTTGCGGGCACTCGAAAGTATCATCCGCACTCACCCAGAGGCAAAAATATACAATTTAGGCTCTCTGGGAGCTAATATCGACACTGTGCCAAACATCCACTCACCGTCAGAAGCCATCCATCATGCAAGCAATGAATAAATCAAAGAAACTGCGCGTCGCACTACTCATAATTTGTGGAGGAGTTTTAATAGTTGCAGATCAACTCCGTCCCACACAGGAGGAGAAAAGCACCCCGGCCCCTGTTCAACAAAGTAAAAATCAGGCTGAGGGAAGCAACCACAAAGAGGAAGGAAGTCATCAACAAGAGGGAAGTGGTGGTGACCATGAGGAGCATGATCCTAAAGAAATAGACCACTCCGATCCCGAAAATCAACGCAGGATGGGGATCTTTCATTACAACGAAGGGAACAAACTACTGGCTCAAGGAAAAGCCGAGCAAGCAATCGTAAAATACAAAAGAGCACTCAGGCATCACCCCAAACTGGCCTCAGCCCATATCAACCTGAGTTCGGCCTACTTGAAACTCAAAAATTTTGAATCAGCCGAAAATACCCTGAAAGCTCTGGAAACCCAAGAACCAGACAATCCGCATTTGCAATATAATTATGCTTGCCTCTATGCACTTTCAGGGAAAATGGAAGTCAGCCTGTCAGCCCTTAAACAATCTATGCGACTGGGATTACCAAACGTTGAAACCATTTCCAGCGACCCCGACTTGGCCCCCCTTAGAGAAACCGAGCAATTCAAAGTATGGTTTAAAAATTTGCAAAAATGACTGAACAACATCCCACTAAAAACAGGGGGTCAATGATCCAGATCATTCGGAAAAATAGAGGCCTCTTATTTAGAGAGGCACTCTAAGAATATTATCCTGAAAATTAGCTGATCTTAATTCGAATTGGCTTCGTACTGAGTGACAATCTCTCCCATTCGATCTTTCAATATGAGCTTTTCTTTTTGGTGCTTCTTTTTTTCAACTTCTTGTTCGGCGGATATGAATTTGAGTTTACTCAGTTCTTCAACTCTCAACTTCAATACAGAATGCTGGTCATGGAGTTTCTTGAATTCATGATTATCATTTCTGAGTTTTGCAAGCAAATCTTCGTTAATGTCCATTGTCTATTTTCTCCTGTTCAAGTGCAGCGCATAGCTTAAATTCTGCTTCAGCCTTCCGTGCGTATTGTATTGTTAAATTATTTAAATCAAACGAATTATTATTGATATTTTCGGACCTCTGAGAAAACCGTACCGCAGACTCTGCGACTGAGTATTGAGATTCTTCCCCTTCAATATAAAGGGCACCCAGGTTTTCTGAAAATAAATCACCGTATACCTGCAACCCGCCTCCTGTAAATACAGTTGGCTGAGTGATGCGCAAACAAAGTTCTTCGGGACTCAAAGCTTCGTCGGGAGACAATCGCTTAAAATCTTCCCCTTCCCACTGAAATAATGCTGTGTAAACCTGCTGTTTCCTAGCATCCAAAACAGCACATATTGGCATTGAGACCTTGCCCAAAGAAAAAGCCATCGCAGAAAGTGTATCAATTCCCCAATAAGGCTTTTCTGTTGCCAATACAAAACCCTTAATCAAACTAACTCCCACCCGAAGGCCTGTGAAAGAACCGGGCCCCGACGTCACACAGAAACCATCAATATCATGGATATCGATCTTTGCTGTTTGAAAAACTTCATCAGTCATCAGCAAAATTTTATCGGAGAATTTTTTTGAACGGGTATGAGTGGCTTCAGACAAAAGAACGCCGTCTTCGAGTAAAGCAACGCTAGCTTGCGGCGTAGATGAATCGATTCCCAGAATTTTCATGTTATCGGTATCGACCCGAGGAGGGTTTAACGACCCAAAATGAAAAAAATAATAGTTACTAAAGATAGATTATATACCAGCAAAAGTCAACCAGAATACGACAAACTCCACCCAACACACCATAAAACACAAATAAACATTTATGCAATAAATAAGTATATTTACAAAATAACAAATCATCCAAACTTTAAGCAAATAGCCCTATTCCAATTGCATTCCAGTTCGCATTTCATCACCCTGGAGATAAAAATAAATTAGCTTAACTATTGATTTTATTGACCTTATTGTCTTGACATTGCAATATTTTGGATTTATTGTGAATGCGAATATTTATTAAGTTGTTGTTTTATAAAGTAGTTTTTAATTATTTGAGCCAGGATAGTCTACTGGCAGAGTTTAAACTTTACGTAAACAGGAGGGTCGTATGTTTTTTGAAGTCAAGGTTTTTGATTCCAAAGGCGATTTGAAAAAGGTGGTCTCTCCCCAAAAACTAAGTACGCGGTTTTGGCGTGAGGATGCTGTCAGCGGAGTAGATTATTTCGATACCGCTCCTCCGGCAGGGAGTTGGGAAGAAAGTCCTGATAAAGAGGCCAAGCAAAAAGGCATCCAGATGGACGAGTTTGCTTTATAATGTTTCAATCTGATTTTTATTACGGGCGGAGCGAAAGCTCGGTATTTACTGAGTCTACGCCCGCCCATTTTTTTTCGTGTCATGCAGCAATGTGTAGCACATTTAAAGGGTGAGCGATTTGCATTCAACAGGCTCTTCAGGAAATGGAAGCGTTTTAAACGCCGATCAGTCAATGTATATTGAGAATGAAGAGCAACTACTTGAATTTTGCGAAAAAATTCAAGACTCTGAAATGCTTACCATAGACACTGAATTTGTACGAGAAAGAACCTATTTTCACCGCTTGGGCTTGATTCAGGTCGCAAGTGATAGCGTCTGTGCGGCAATTGATCCTATTGCTGTTCCCGACTTGACCCCCTTCCTCGAAATCATTAAAAAACCGGAAATACTAAAGGTTTTTCATGCCGCAAAACAAGATCTTGAAATTTTCTATCGGCTTTGCGGCGAAGCCATTGGTCCCATTTTCGATACCCAAATTGCAGCATCACTTGTAGGCTGGGGTGCCCAAATATCCTTCGCCAAGATCGTCCAAAAAGTATCTAAAAAACACATCTGCAAGGCTCACCGTTATACAGACTGGTGCCGTCGCCCCTTGAGCACCGGGCAAATCGAATACGCGCTGGACGATGTACGTTATCTGACACCTGTTTTCTGGAAATTGAGTTCAGTCGTGAAAAAACTAAATCGTGAAAATTGGGTACGAGGCGAGATGTTGCATCTTGAGGATCCAAAATCATTTCAACTCAATGATCCTCAAAAACAGTTTATGAAATTGAAAAACATTCGTTCTCTAAAACCCAAGCAACTAGCAGTTCTGAGAGAACTCACTGCGTGGAGAGAATTGGAAGCACAAACAAGAGACACCCTTCCAAAATCCATCATTCGAGACGAAACCCTGCTTGAAGTTGCCCGGTCGGCACCCACCGACATGGAAGGACTGCGGTCCCAACGAGGGTTTCACCACAAAGAAGTGTCTAGAAGTGGAAAGGCTTTGCTTAAATTGATTGAGAATGGGATGAATTGTCCCGAAGATCAGTGTCCTCAACTACCCAGCACAGACAGCTACTCTGCCCCAAAAGGAGTCGAGGAGCTACTCGCCGCAGGCGTACAAATTCGTTCAGAAGAGCTAAGAATCGAACCCAATGTATTGGCCGATCGCAAGCAAATTCATGACTTCGTCAAATGCTACGATCGTGACGAAAACCTTGAAAATCATTTCCTGTTTCAAAGCTGGCGTAGAGAATGTATCGGTGAAACACTGCTTAACATTCTTGCAGGTCGATCAGTCCTCGCAGTCGGTCCACAGAAAAAAGTGGAACTGGTTTCACGTGAGAGCGAACTTTCGGCTGTGTCCAGCGACGGTATCAAGGTCTAACCGCCTCTTGCCTTGATCCAGGCAAGTCGAAAGTATTGCCAAAGCGATGCAAAAGCCTAAAACACATCCCTGGAAATTCCACGATCTCGACCGCGTCCACCTGGCGTAGAGCGAAGTGAATCCGTAAAAACATCTCCCTGCTGTACCAAACCATCGTGAGCAGTACGAATGGGATCGATCCTGTTCTCCTCGATCTCAAGAGCTGCTTCGTCGATGATTTCTTCTTCTTTCTTCTTCGCCGCTTGAGCTGTGTTTGCTGGAGCCGGACTGTCCTGAGCTTCCTCTGAAGATTGCTCGTCTGCTTCGTCCATTGCCTCAGCTTCTTTCATGGATGATTTAAAGTTTTTGATACTCCTACCAAAAGCACTCCCTATTTCAGGAAGTTTACCTGCTCCAAAAATAATCATAATAATGATCAAAATAACCATCAACTCAGGAAAGCCAATTCCCATCATGATATTAATCTCCCTTCATGTTTTTTTTAATGACCTATGACGCACATTGTAACAGAAAAACCGAATTGGATCGCCGCAATTATTCTTCACCAATAAAAGGCTCTTGAAAAAGGATCAAAAAAACGGGGGAAGCAAGAAAACCGCTTCCCCCGTAAGTAAGTATAGAAAAGAAAACCCTAAATCAAATCCAAAGCATTAAAGCTTTTTATCAATGTCCGATGTGCCCATTTAAAATCGGCGATTTAAGGATTTTGTCATTTCCATGTGCTTTATCTTTAGCCTTCTGGAAATGTTTCGTTGCCGCACCATGGTTTCCTAATTTATCCAGAGCCAGTGCTTCATTGAAATGTATTTCAGCAATGCTAGGATCGGCCGCAGCCGCTTCCTTAAAATGTTTCAACGCTTCCTCTGCATGCCCCATACCCCAATGTTTGATGCCGGCTTCATTGTGCATATTTGCACCTTTATCCGAGCCTTCCGGCAAATGCATAGGGCTTTCATTAGCCATTGCAGACAATGGAAAAACTAGGACAAAAACTGCAATTAACAAAAAACTCATTTTCTTCATGATTTCCTCCCGAAAATTTAGAAAATAGTATAACGCTGCCTTTTTTTAAGCTATCACTTCCTTTAGGCATTTGGAAACAAAAATTATTCCTCATTGATGATAAAAAAATTTCAATAAAACTATAGGATTGTAAAGCACTGTCTTCCAAACACACAGATCATCAGCCAGCGCAATATTGAAAACCTGATAAAACCTCTAAACCGCCTAAAAATAAACGCCGTTCTATAGAAATTTATATTGCCTGCGGGATTGACCTTGAAAAAAAAAGCCTCTAGTATGGAGGATAGTTGTAATTTTAATTTTTAATTCAAACTTTAAGACCGATATAAATGGAAAATCGACCCGACGATTGGGAAGCCTTTGCCCGTAAGCATATTGAGGGCGTAGGAACGCTCAATTTAGAAGAAAAAGAAATCGATGACGATGGGATCAAAAACCTTTTTCAGCTGGAATTAATGGCTGAAATCACTCGGCTGGAGCTGGGCAACAATAAAATCACCGACGAGGGCGTAAAAATAATTTGCGACTCGCCTCACCTCCATAAGGTAAGGACGCTGAATTTAAAGTCGAATGACATCACCCCGGCCGGGGCCAAAATCATCGCTAATTGCAAGGATTTGATGAATCTCGATCAGCTCATATTAAAATTCAACAAAGTTGGAGAGGAAGGTGCCAAAGCCTTGGCCGAATCAGAGTATCTCGGGCAACTATCAACTTTGGACTTATTCCGAAACCGTATTGGCGATGAAGGTGCTAAAGCCATTAAAACATCTAAAAACTTTTCCCGTTTGAATCGCCTGCGACTGGACTGAGCGCATGACCGTATCGCACACCACATTGGATTTGACACAGGAGGTTCCTCGGAGCCCCAAGGAAAAGCTATGTGGAATCGTGCATTTGCCACGTATGATAGATAAAGCAAGGGCTTTAAAAGAAAGTACTTTGGGCGAGTATATCTACCCATGTCCACTGGACAAAATCATTCTCAGTTTCATCCAAACCAACGCTATAGAATTCGCAGAAAAAGCAGTGAACCTGACTGAAGAAGAAATCACGCTCTGGATCAGTGGAAAAACCAATCATTGCTCCCCAAGAGACATAGAGTTTGTCAATTGGAAAATCCTTGGTAGAAAGCCTGACAATGAAGACCGGCTGGAATACTTTATGGAAATTCGCAATAGAATAGATCCTCTTCGCACTGATATCACCACTTGGGCAGGCCTAATCGACCTCGAAGAAGGCCATTGAGTCAACTTTCAAACTTCTTTTTGGTCCACAATAATACATCCTCTTGAAGCCCTTTCCTCGCCTTCTTAAATTCCTCAAACAGAAATGACGAAAATACTGATTGGTCAGCAACCTGCGAAAAAGAAAAAACGCAAAACAAAAAAACCTATAAAGAAATCGTCTGGATTCTTTAAAACCCTGATGCTTGTCGGGTTTGCAATGTTTCTTCTCGTTATCATTTTTGGAGCTGTAGGGGCAGGTTACGTCTATTTCAAATATTCGAAAGACTTACCCGATGTTCGAGTTCTAAAAGATTTTAGCCCCAGTCTAATCACCCGCGTTTTTTCTAACACAGATGAGCTTATTGCAGAATTTTATGTCGAAAAAAGAATCCTTGTCCCCATGGAGGATATTCCGTTACGTTTGAAGCAGGCCACCCTTGCCGTTGAGGACTCCAATTTCTATTACCATTTTGGAATCGATCCCAAGGCTATCCTGAGAGCCATGCGGACCAATTTTCAAGCCGGTCGCGTCGTCGAAGGCGGAAGCACCATCACCCAGCAATTGACCAAAACTCTTTTGCTCACAAGCGATAGAACTCTTGTCCGAAAAATCAAAGAAGCCATTCTGGCTCTTCGCATAGAGCTGATCTTTTCCAAAGACCAGATTCTTGAGATGTACCTGAACCAGATCTATTATGGTCACGGAGCCTACGGCGTAGAAGCCGCCGCTCGAACCTACTTTGGCAAAACCGTAAAGGACTTAACGATAGCCGAATGCGCTATGATCGCAAGTTTGCCCAAAGCACCTAACAACTACTCTCCATACAGATACCCTAAAAAAGCCAGAAAAAGACGCGACCATGTTATTCGCCGAATGGCCCATTTGAATTTCATCAAAACATCAGAAGAAAAAGAAGCCCTTCAGTCCGACTTCCAACTCGGTGAAGTGACGGGAATGTTGAACCGCGCCCCCTATTTCGTTGAACACATCCGGCAATTTCTGATCGAAAAATATGGGGCTAAAAAACTGTATCACAGTGGTCTCATGGTCTACTCCACACTCGACATCACACTTCAGGAAGAAGCCCAGAAAGCAATCCAGGAAAATTTACGCATCACAGATAAGCGATTCGGATATAGAGGCCCTCTCGGGCGTATGAATCCTTCCCTGTCGATCAACCAACTTCAAGCACAATTGCGCAAGTACAATGGCTGGGAAGAAGACGAAGGACCAAAAGAAGGAGATATCATCCAGGGAATGGTGATGGAGCGAGACAAAAACTCCGCTTTTATTTTAACAGGAGCCCAGGAAGGTATCTTGGAGCTTAAGGATATGGACTGGGCCAGAAATCCTAACCCGAAAATCGATGGTCGATGGGCCAGAATCAACGGAGTTGACAAAGCCCTGAACACAGGGGATCGCGCTTTGTTCAAAGTACTGGGGACTCGCCCATCCGACCTCAAAATGGCACTCGCTCTTGAACAAGAACCCGAAGTGGAAGGTGCCCTTATCAGCCTGGCCCCAGAGACCGGGCACATCAAGGCCATGGTCGGTGGCTTCGATTTTTCAAAAAGCCAATTCAACCGATCCGTGCAAGCTGTCCGCCAACCAGGCTCGGTCTTCAAACCCATCATATATGCGGCCGCTTTGCAGGAAGGTTACAACGCATCCAGCATCATCGTCGATTCGCCAATCATATTTAAAGAAAAAGATCATGCCTTCGACAAATGGAAACCTGTCAATTTTGAAGAAACTTTCTACGGTCCAACGCCTTTGCGAACGGCACTGGCACACTCCCGAAATATTGTCACCGTGAAGATTCTACAACAAATAGGGATATCCAAAGCCATTCAAGTCGCTCGAGATCTTGGCATCACCCAACATTTGGCAAATAATTTATCCATCGCCCTTGGGTCATCCGGTGTCACCCTTTTAGAGCTCGTATCCGCATATTCAGCCTTCTCCAACAAAGGCAGTCGCATCGAGCCTACCGCCATCCGGCACATCAAAAATAGCAATGGGGAGATTCTTTATTCAGCCCAACCCAAAATAGACCAACCGATTTCTGAAGCAACTGCTTACACAATCACCAGCCTTCTGCAAAGCGTTGTGCAAGACGGAACTGCAAAAAAAATCAAAGTGCTAAAACGACCTGCCGCTGGCAAAACGGGAACCACTAATAATTATGTCGATGCCTGGTTCATGGGCTATACCCCCGAACTTCTGACAGGAGTATGGGTTGGAAAAGACGAAGACACGTCCATGGGCGTCAATGAAACAGGTTCTCGGACCGCTATTCCTGTTTGGTTGCAATTCATGACCGCCGCTTTAAAAGGAAAACCTGTCCTGAACTTTCCAGAAACAGACCAAATTGTATTTTCAAAAATCAATCCCGAAGATGGAGAACCTCTCCCCTACTACGACAAAAAATCCAAGCTGGAGATTTTCCCTATCAAAAGATTCCAGGAAACCTACCCGCCTTCCGATTCTTCTCTCGAAGTAAAAGAAACATTTTAAAGAATGCCTGCCCGGCTATGAACCGGATATAAGAGCTTCAAAATTTCGGCTCAGTCAATAGCATCCAATACTTTAAAGCCCGCTTTTTCTATATCTTTCACAACTCTTGCGGTTTCGCATAAGTCCATTCTGAAGCAACAGACTTGCTTTTTAGGGTCATCTTCGTAAGGCTCTATTCCTGTAGAAATAATTTCTAAACCGTGCCCTGTGATGATACCAGTGACCTTATCAATCGATTTCTGGTTCTTGTCGACCAAAACATCTATTCGAGAACTGCTCTCTAGTAGACTCATCATGTCTATAAATAAGCCCAACATATCAAGAATAGTAACGACTCCTTCCAGCTTCCCGTTCTGAACAACTGGCAAACCGCCAATTTTATTTCTATAAATAACAAGAGCCGCATCTTCAATATTCGTATCAGGTGTAACCGTCAAAGGATCGCGGGTCATGTAATCCTTAACAGGCATTTTTGAAGGATCAAAGTTAACCAGTTTCCCTTCCTTAGGGCTGTCATTAAAAACAAAAGCACCACGTATATCGCTCTCGGTGATGATACCCAAGAGCTTTTTTTTATTTACAACAGGTAGATGGCGAATTGACTTCTCCACCATCAGCTCCTGCGCTCTACGCAAAGAATCGCTTTCCTTTATGGTAACCAGATCAATGGTCATAATCTCTTCAACAATCATGCGTCAACTCCCTCAAATAATGATCCATTTTCTCACAGCAATAGGCCATTTCCCTGCTATGATTATAGAATCCTTTTTAAAAATACTGATCTCAAACAAACTATTCACTAGCTTCACTATGATCCACAAACTTCCTGTTTCATGGCAGGATAACTCAAAGACTGGATATATATACTCAGCACAGTCGTTTAAGCAGTCCTATCACCTTTACCATTTCAGGAACCCTGAGATTCTGGAATCTGAAATTTTCTCAATACTCAGACAAACATTGTAGTAAAATAATCTTTCTTCAGACTTACCAAAAATCTAAAAAAATAAGGCATTTCAAATGAAATGCCCCATATAGTATAAATTCATTGTATCACTACAGGAAAAAAGAATCATGAACCTTTCCACAAACAATGATAAAATCACGCACTTTCACATGACCACACAAACACGCAAAAAACACACAATAGACATAAAATTGAGTATAATAACAACACACTTCTGAAAATGGGAAAGTGGAGTTGTTTAATATATTGAATAACTTAGCAAATGGTACTACATTTGCAAGTCAACCTCTTCCTGAATGCAGATGATCGTCACTCAGTGAATATAATAACCGTTTTTTTATTGAAATAGATTGAAATTATGGGCTATCCAGAAAAGCAAGGACTATACGATCCTGAATTTGAACATGAAAATTGTGGCGTAGGCTTTGTCGCGCACATGAAGGGGAAAGAATCCCACGAAATTGTTCTTCAGGGTCTTGAAATATTGAAGAAATTGGAACACCGAGGGGCCTGTGGTTCCGACCCTTTGACGGGCGATGGTGCCGGAATTTTAGTTCAAATCCCGCACAAATTTTTCAAAAAAGAATGCCAAAAACTGGGTTGGGAGCTTCCTGCCAAAGGAAGGTACGGAACAGGCTTGGTATTCGTCCGCAAAAACGAGAACACGGATAAATGTTTTGCGCTAATGGATCAAATCATCAAAGACGAGGGCTTGAACCTGATGGGCTGGCGTATTCCTCCCGTCGATAACTCGACCATTGGCGAAACAGCGCGCAATGTAGAGCCAGATATCCGCCATGTATTCATCACTGCCCCCGACAATATCAAAGAAACCGTTGATCTTGAACGCAAGCTGTATACCATCCGTAAACTAACAGCTAACGCGATCCGCAAAGCAGGTTTCAACAACGACAACGACAGTTTTTATGTGCCAAGCCTCTCCAGCCAGACCTTTGTGTACAAAGGTCAGCTCATGGCTCAGCAGGTGGAAAGCTATTTTCATGATATTACGGATCCCGATTTTGAATCGGCTATAGCTGTGGCCCACTCTCGTTACAGCACCAATACTTTCCCCTCTTGGGGAAGAGCACAACCCTTTCGTTTTATCGCTCATAATGGGGAAATCAACACCGTTCGAGGCAACAAAAACTGGATACAGGCTCGCTCGGCAATGTTCGAGTCACCCTATTTCGAAAAAATTGAAAAAATTCTTCCCGCCATCGCGCAGGGTGGAAGTGACTCGGCCGATTTCGATCAAACCCTTGAATTACTGACTATGACGGGTCGCTCTCTGCCACACGCTGTAATGATGATGATCCCGGAGCCATGGAGCGGGCACGAGTCTATGAGTGATCTCAAACGGCAGTTCTACGAATTTCACGCCTCTATGATGGAGCCTTGGGATGGTCCCGCTTCCGTCGCTTTCACTGATGGAAAAGTGATCGGAGCCATACTCGACCGTAACGGCCTGCGTCCCTCGCGTTATATCGTCACCAGCGACGATCTGGTCGTCATGTCTTCAGAAGTCGGCGTATTGCCCATTGATGAAGCTAACATCATTCATAAAGGCCGCCTTCAGCCGGGGAAAATGTTTCTGGTTGATATCTCACAGGGACGAATCATCGCCGATGAGGAATTGAAGGAAAGCATCATTACAAAAAGTCCGTATGGGACTTGGTTGAAGGAAAACCAGCTCAATCTCGAAAATGTGCCGGACTGTGGCGGTGAATTGACTAAAGCCTCTGACAATTTGCTGCAAAAACAACTCGCATTTGGCTACACGGCAGAGGATATCAAAATCGTCCTCAGTCCCATGATCAGTTCAGGTGGCGAAGCTACCGGGTCGATGGGTAATGACACCCCCTTAGCAATTTTGTCGGAAAAGCCACAACTCCTTTTCAACTATTTCAAGCAACTCTTCGCCCAAGTCACCAATCCTGCTATCGACTCCATTCGCGAGGAATTGGTCATGTCAATGGAATCGACCTTGGGAGCTGAGGAAAATTTATTGACCGAGTCTGCCCTTCACTGCGCGAAACTCAAAATAAAGCATCCCGTACTCTCCCTCCAGGAGATGGAAAAAATCCGTTCACTGGACCGTCCGAAGATCAAATCGGTTCAACTGTCCATGACTTTCAACTCAAGCGAAGGCGTTGAAGGACTGGAAAAAGGAATAGAGAGATTGTGCACCCAAGCCTCTGACGCTATACGCGACGGAGCAACGATTCTGATTTTATCGGACAAGGATATGGACGAAAAAAATGCGCCCATTCCCAGTCTTCTGGCAACAGGTGCCGTGCATCACCATTTACTCCGTGAGCAAACCCGTACCCAAGCTGGCATCGTGGTTGAAACAGGAGAAGCCCGGGAAATGATGCACTTTGCCCTGCTCATCGGATATGGAGCGGGAGCTGTTTGTCCTTACCTCGCCTTTGAGACAGCACTCGACATTGCTAAAGATGGATTATATGTAAAAAAAATAGACCCCCAAAAAGCGTTAGAAAACTTCATTCTATCCACTCGTAAAGGTCTGTTTAAAATCATCGCAAAGATGGGCATATCAACCATACAAAGTTATCGGGGCGCGCAAATTTTTGAAGCGGTAGGATTGAATGACGATGTCATCGACCGATTCTTTACAGGCACAACCTCCCGAGTCAGCGGTGCCGGACTGGATATCATCGCAAAAGAAACACTAACCCGTTTGCAACGAGCCTGGGCACAAGGAAAACCAGATTCTCTTTTGAATGCTGGAGGAAATTACCATTGGCGACGTGGTGAAGAAAAGCACATGCTCAATCCCAATGCTATCGCCCTGCTCCAGCATTCAACGCGTTCCAACGATTATTCGATCTTCAAAAAATTCTCAAAACATTCCAACGAAGAGAGCGCGAAACAATGCACTCTGCGTGGACTGCTACAGATTAAAAAAGGGAATTCCATTCCTATTGAAGAGGTTGAATCTGTCGAAGATATCACGAAACGATTTTGCACTGGCGCAATGTCCATTGGTTCCATATCCCGTGAAACTCATGAGACCATCGCCATTGCCATGAACAGAATTGGCGGGAAAAGTAATACTGGAGAAGGCGGAGAAGACCCCGTACGCTTCACACCTGATGCGAATGGTGATTTGCGAAGGAGCAAAATCAAGCAAGTTGCATCCGGTCGATTTGGGGTCAATAGTTTCTATCTCGCCAATGCAGACGAATTACAGATCAAGGTTTCTCAAGGAGCCAAGCCCGGAGAAGGTGGTCAATTACCGGGGCACAAAGTTTCCGAGTACATCGCTCAGTTGAGAAACTCGACGCCCGGCGTTACCTTGATTTCACCACCACCACATCACGATATTTATTCAATCGAAGATCTGCAACAATTGATATTCGATCTACACAACGCCAACCCTAAAGCTGACGTTAGTGTGAAACTTGTTGCCGAAGCTGGAGTCGGCACCATCGCTGCGGGCGTATCCAAAGCCCATGCAGAAGGCGTTTTGATCGCGGGACACGATGGCGGTACAGGTGCCTCGCCACAAACCTCTATCAAACATGCAGGACTCCCTTGGGAATTGGGCTTGTCGGAAACGCAACAGATTCTCGTTCTAAACGATTTGCGTGGTCGTATCCGCGTTCAAGTGGACGGGCAATTAAAGACCGGTCGCGACGTGGTGATTGGTGCACTCTTGGGTGCTGATGAATTCGGATTTTCTACTACCGCATTGGTCACACTAGGTTGCATCCTCATGCGTAAATGCCATTTAAACACCTGTTCTGTTGGCATTGCAACGCAAGATCCAAAGCTACGAAAAAAATTCAGCGGCAAAGCGGAATACGTCGTTAATTTCTTCAATTTCATAGCCATGGAAGTACGCGAAATCATGGCAGAAATGGGCGTACGAAAGTTCAGTGATCTCATTGGACGTGTCGACCTACTCACAGCAGATAAAGCCGTCGGTCATTGGAAGGCTGGGGGGTTAGATGTTTCCAAGCTTCTCTATCAACCCAAAGTCAAAGAAGGTGTTGCCATTCGCAACGTCACCAAACAGGACCTTAGCGGCGACATGGATGGCGCGCTCGACTATCAACTCATAAAAGACAGCGAACAAGCTTTAATCCATAAGCAAAATCGATTTGAAGTCTGCCTCGACTATCCCATCAAGAATACAGATCGAACCGTCGGGGCCATGCTCAGTTACGAAATCTCCACCCGTGTTGGGGAAAAAGGATTGGCACCCAATACCATCATTGTTAATTTCAAAGGATCTGCGGGACAAAGTTTCGGCGGATTTTTAGCTCCCGGTGTCACCTTCAACTTGTCTGGTGATGCCAATGATTATGTCGGCAAAGGTCTTTCTGGCGGGAAAATAGCCATCTATCCCGCACCAGAGTCGCCTCTCGTTCCCGAAGAAAACATTATCGTTGGTAACGTTGTCTTGTATGGAGCTGTTTCCGGTTCGGCATTCTTCCGAGGCATTGCAGGGGAACGTTTTTGTGTGAGAAACAGTGGGGCACGAGCCGTTGTAGAGGGTGTTGGCGACCACGGTTGCGAATACATGACCGGTGGTGTGGCTGTCATACTCGGCCCTACGGGAAGAAACTTTGCCGCCGGGATGAGTGGAGGTATCGCCTACATTTATGACCCTGACAATAAATTTGAAGTCAACTGCAACAAGGGTCTTGTTGACCTTTTCCCAGTCGAAGAAGATGAAGATATCGTTCGACTAAAAACTCTACTCAAAGATCATCAACAAGCAACTAAAAGTAGCGTCGCAAAAAATATCCTGAAAAACTGGAAAACAGCATTGCCTCAATTCATCAAAGTTTATCCCAGGGATTACCGACGCGTGATTGAGGAACGGAAAAAAAATCTGGACCAATCTATGCTTGAAGATGTAGCGTGAGTAACTCTATACAAAACTAATCAGACTTAGAAAGAACTATATATATGGGTGCAATTAAAGGATTCTTAGAATTTGATCGGGAGACCCCCGCTCACAGAGATATTAATAAGCGTCTCAAAGACCACAAAGAAGTTTACGAGCCGTTCCCCGAAGACAAGTTTCGTCAGCAAGGTGCCCGTTGCATGGACTGCGGAGTCCCGTTCTGTCAAAGTAATTCAGGTTGTCCCTTGGGAAATCTGATTCCTGACTGGAACGACATGGTCTATCGGGGTCGGTGGGAAGAAGCAGTCGAACTTCTCTCCAAAACCAATAATTTCCCTGAATTTACTGGAAGAATTTGCCCTGCACCCTGCGAAGGCTCTTGCGTACTCGGTATCTCCGAACCGCCTGTGACCATTTGCAAAATTGAAAAAAAGATTTCTGACAAGGGCTTCAAAAAAGGATTCATCGCCCCCTGTCCACCTACCAAACGAACAGGAAAAAGCATCGCCGTTGTCGGGTCTGGCCCTGCAGGCCTTGCTTGCGCCGCACAACTCAATAGCGTTGGGCACTCTGTCGTTGTCTACGAAAAAGACGATCGTGTAGGCGGACTCCTGATGTATGGAATCCCTCATTTTAAGCTGGATAAAAAAATCGTCAAACGCAGAATAAACTTGATGGAAGAAGAAGGAATTCAATTCAAAACCGGTGTCAACATCGGTGTCGATATTACGATTGCAGACTTGCGCAAAAAACACGATGCCATCGTGTTGTGCGGAGGATCGCAAAAACCGCGTGATTTGCCAATCGAAGGACGAGAATTGGACGGCGTTCATTTCGCGATGGAATTCCTTCCACAACAAAACAAGCGCAATGAAGGTGATGTCATACCCGAGGACATAGCCATAACCGCCAAGGGTAAAAATGTACTCATCATCGGCGGTGGTGATACCGGGTCCGACTGCCTCGGCACATCTTTACGGCAAAAGGCTAAATCCGTGCGTCAATTTGAACTGCTCCCACAACCCCCGGAAGAGCGTGGCGAGAACAACCCTTGGCCGCAGTGGCCTAAGGTTTTTAGAGTCACAACGTCACACGAAGAAGCTCGGCGAGAGATCACTGATTACTGCGTATCCACAAAAAAATTCATCGGCGAAAATGGCAAGTTGAAAAAAATTCAAGCTGTACGCATCCGTTTCGGAGCACCCGATGCATCGGGCCGCCCCTCAATGGAGGAAATCCCCAACTCGCAATTTGAACTGGATGTGGACCTGGTTCTACTCGCTATGGGATTTGTTCATCCCATCCACGAGGGAATGATAAAGGAAATTGATGTCAAACTCGATGCTCGCCAAAATGTTGCTTGTGACAAAAATAAAATGACCAGCGTTGAAGGCGTGTTCGTCGCAGGTGACATGTCACGCGGACAATCACTCGTCGTCTGGGCCATTGCCGAAGGCCGGGAAGCCGCACGTGGTGTCGATCAATACCTGATGGGAACATCTACCCTTCCCCACAGCGAATTCCTGTAATACCGCTAAAAAGGGGGATTCGTGCGTCTCGACGACAGAATCAATGAATACCGTTGATTCTCCCCTTGGCGTATTTTAGCCCCATTTTCAAATAGAGGGGCGTAGCCAAAAGGTTTGCCAGGCATCGAAATAACTTTCCTTGTCGTCGAGATGGAATACCGGTCGAAACGCTTGGCTTCCGGCGGCGACCGGGGTTAAGACCATCACCAACTGCCACAATTTTTCTCCTGCGCGAAATGCACCGAAATAGGGATTGAGGTAGCCCGATTCTGAGGGCCACTCTGCAAGTGGTTTTTCGGACATCAACATTCGCGACCGTTGGCCATAATTGCGGCTATAGACTTGCAGAAGATAATTCCCCTCTTTCTCAATAGCGACTCCAATTTTCTTGCGTGATTCAACCAGTAAAGTTTCATTCCCCTCTTTTCGGAACAACAAGGCATCCTCGCCAAAAACCTTTATCTTCTGTGTTCTTTCCATCAAAAGCCCAGGTGTTTTAAAAGGTGACAAGGCATCTCGATTGTCGGGATCAAAGCGAGTCGGTATGAACCGGCTCACAGTCACATTGAATTGACATAAAACCAAATTGCCAACCGTCTTCATAATCTTAAGACTATGGGAAGGCAAAGCAATCGACCTGTCCTTATAATAATCGCCGATGGGTTTTCGATCCGGCATCGCATTTCGATGCCCCACAAAATAAATTTCTGTGGGCAAGGTACCGGCCGATATGCTCTGCATCCCTCGCTCAACCTTGCCTTTTAAATGCGTACCTATCAAACCACCCTGCGGTGTGTCTGCAACAAGAACAATCAAAGCTTCTGTTGAAATACTCTGCTGAACATAAGCCGCCATCTCGCGTGTCTCTGCCATTGTTCCCGCTGAGACTTCGGCTCGTTTCTGAAAATGTCCGGGAAGAAATTGTCCGACTGGTACGATCAAAGCAATGACCAGAAACAAAATACCAGTAAACCCTGCGCCCCTGTTTATCTCAATCAAACGCTGTATCATAAAAATCACAGCAACAGAAATCAGCAAGAGAATAAAAGGAAGCCAAAATAAATAGGTTCTGGAATAACCTCCAATCCCCATGACCAGAGTCAACATAAGGGGACCCAGAAATATACAAACGAACAAAAGAGTTTGCCTTCTCAGCAACACACAAGCTATCAAAACTAAAAAATAAAGAAATGATCCCCAAGGGCTAACCAGCATTTCCGCTACGTCGATCCATCTAGCAAGATCAAATGGATCAGAAGAATAACGTTGCGCGCCTTGCATGAGTCCTTCGCGAATGTAGTAAAAATAAACCCCTACAAATGATGCCAAGGCACCCCACGCAAGCACCGTCGGTCTCAATGTTTCCCAAGACATCCCACTATATTTTTTAATGCTGGAAACACTTCTTATCGCCACCCAGACTCCGACACCAAATAAAAATAAAGCATTGCTAGGCAAAGCTAAAACAAGGGCGAATCCAACAACAAGAAACAGCAGAGTTTGCTTGGAAAAAAAATCAAACGAATCCAAACAACAAAGGATAAAAACAGGAGCCAGACACATCGTCAAAGCGTATCCTCGACCCAATTGCGAATATTCGATACTAGGGCCAGCAAGGGAAAACAGGACAGCTCCAAGCAATGCGACTGCGATTGATTCAAACAAACGTCGAGCTAAAAAATAGAGTGCGACAGGACCGAAGATGCCAGCGAGAAAGGAAGGGGCGCGAAACGCAATTTCATTCTCTCCAAATACTGCCATGCTGAAATTGGAGAGCAGACTGAACAAAACATGTTGATTGGGATCTCTGTAGACAAACAGTAATTCATTCCACGGCAAATGACCGTAACGCGAAAATGTAAGAGCCTCGTCCCCAGCAAGGGGGCTGACCAGAGTCGGCCATCTCAAAATCCCTCCCAACAATAAAAGGGAACCGATAATCCAAACTGGATTCAAAGAAACTCGCATTTTGAAAAATTCTATATTGCCGTTACCCGCCTTTGCCCCAATGCACCCAGCACCAGGCTCCATAAAAATTCGACAGAAACAAGTTCATCTGGATCACAATAATCTCCGATAACGCCCACCAGACGGGCTGACAAATCGGGATTTTCAGACAACGTACGAGTCACCCTTTTACATAAAGCCGGACGGTAAAGGATCATCTGCAACAGGCGACTCAATCGAAATTTCTTCTCATTCTCCTTACGTCGCTTACGTTCGTAGCCGCCTAGAGCATGAAGTGAAAAATCCCCCAATTCAAACGCATTTTCTAAAGTTTCGCAGGCAATTTGCGCGCTCCGCAAAGAAAGGAAAATCCCCTCACCCGTAAAGGGATCAATGAAACCTGTTGCGTCCCCAACCAATAACAAACCACCACAAGAGGGAGGACGAACAGAAAATGCCAGCGAGTCCACACTTCTCACCTTTTCACTCGGTCTGGCAGAGCCTAGCAATTCGGCTCTTAACGGATTCTTAAGAACACTTTCTTCGTAGAATTTATGAGGCTCCATGCCCCGCAGATCATCAGGACTGACCACTAGAACGATATTGACCTTGCCCGGCCCCACCTCAGCCAAGCCAGTATATCCCGGAGAACTGATGTGCATATGGCAATGAGAAATATGACCAACGACACCTTCCCAATGCGCCGCCAATGCAAGCCTTCCACCCGAACGCCTCGATTTCTTGAGTCCCAATCGGCGTAAGGAAACAGCATTGCGCCCGCCTGCATCCACCACAGCCCGCGCTCTGAACTGGAAAGGAACTCTAGACGCATCCCAACCCGAAACCCCAACCACACGACCGGCCTCAAATTCAAGATCCGCAACTTGAAACCCCTCAAAACACTCTACCCCAACTTCACCCGCTCTCTGCCAAAGGGTATGATCGAACTCCAATCTCGTCACTGAAAGACTCGTCATCGACTTGCCAGCCAAGGGAGGATAATCTGCACAAAATCCCTCTGCCTCGTAGGCCGAGACAGCAACCCCCATGAGACGCGATTTGCAAGCCAACTCCACCCGATCCAACACTCCCAGCTCAGCTAGAATAGCGTCTGCACCGGGACTGATAAATTCGCCGCAAACCTTATCGCGCGGAAATTTCGCCCGATCCAGCAAAGCAACACGGTATCCCTTCAGCGCAAGTAAAATTGCCGTCGCCGAGCCTGCAGGCCCACCGCCAACAACGATGATATCAAAGAGATTCATTGGGGATTGAATTTAAAAAACTAAAAAAGTCTAAAAAGTTATAATTGTTTTTCAGCAACAAGAGCCAAACGGTAGGGGAAACGACGATGAACTTTAAAGTTTTTCCAGCCAGCTTCTTCAGCCATTTCATGCATTTCATCAGGGATAAAAGCATTCATCACAGAAACTGGAGCATCGTAACGGGTGAGCCGGTTTTGTGTGAACAAACGCGTGAGCAATAAAATGGCGGCATAAGCCACCCGGCTCCGATGCAGATCGTTGACAACAACCCCCATCCGCGAAACACGCATAGCAGAACGCAAAATACCAATAGCATTCTCCCTGGAAAAATGATGGAGAGAAAGCGAGTTGATCGCAACATCAAAACTATTGTCAGCAAAAGGAAGGGAAAGAATATCTGCCTGAATCAATTTTATTTCGGGGTGTCGTCCAGTCTCTTCACTAGCGTAAGTCAACATCTTTCCGTTGATATCCACCGCCGTGATACGCATGTCCACACCCAGAGATTGAGCGTACTTGAGAAGAACCAACGGTTGGTCTGCCGAACCAGTGGCAAGGTCGATGACCCTGAAAGGGCGACCCTCTTCACGGCGTTTAAAAAATTCACCCACCTGCTCCAGCAATACACGGTACCCGCTCAGATAACGATTGACCCGCCGAACATCTTTCAGACTTTTTCGGACTTCCTCAAAGGGTGCCTCGTCAAGGTCCAGCAACTCAGCTTTGAAATCTCGTTTAGGCGGAGAAAACAGCATCGGCAATGATCGCAGGAAAAATAAAAATCAATGATCGCCGGAGAATACCCGCGATCTAAAGAGAGCAACAGAACTCATACTCACCAGCTCAAAGAACTAGTCCTTGAAGAAATAATACAACTCACCACCCGAGGCTTTTTTCTGCGTAAAATTGGCCGCTATATCTATAAAAATTCCCCGCGTCAAAGGAGTGATGATGAGCAAACCGACAAAGTCCGTAACAAGACCCGGTGTGATCAACAGCATACTGGCTATAGTCATCACCGCACCGTTCAGGATATCTTTTGCTGGTAAAGTTTTTGATTTAAGATGCCACTGCATTTTTTCAAAAAACTCCTTGCCGTAGCTCCGCCCCACAACGATGCCGACAAGAAAAGTCAGCATGATTTCGTTTATCAAAGTGATCGTATCAACGTAATCACCCAGGAATATGAGAACTCCCATTTCAACAGCAGTGCCGATAGCAAACGCGGCGGCGACAATCATGGACATGAGTAAAACCCTCTTCTTATAATAAGCATTAAGTGGAAATTGAATACGTTCAAGTACAATCCAGACAGTCTACCATAATCAATGGTCTTCGGAGAAGACAAGAGAAAGGAAAAGACCAATCTCTTTCAATGCTGAGTGCGAAACAAATTGTTCCACATTCTGCTTGTCCTCATTCATTTTATGATGGAAGTTAAGAAAAGCCGATTCCATCGCATCACGGCCCCCCTGCCCAAAATCAAATTTAGCAAGCAAAGAACCGCCCTTGTTGCCCCCAATGCCTTTGAGCCTATGGCAAAAAAGACAATTCTGTTTGTAAACACGACTGCCCGACACAGCTTCTGGATGATTCATCACCACCTTGTCCAGCGGGGCGTAATAATCAACAGAACTAGCCAGATAAATTTTTTCAATATTCGCCGTCATGAAACGTTCCATCGATGGGGCCGAAGAATCATCCGGGATCAACAATAGCCAAGCTTGCAACCAGGACGGACGCTTGAATTGTGGATCGATCCTGATGTCCGTCGCCAGCCGAATGTCATAACGACGGATATCATCAAAGCTGATGATGCCCTCATAATCGTCCCGGCACCTCAAAATCAGCGCATCCGCCCCACCCTCAAAAGGCACACGGTCCAGTGCTTCCACTAGAGACACCGCCGCAAACCGGGAATTCTGATATCCCATCGCCCGATCAAAATACGCGCTGGCCATTTCCCTGGACTTGAGATTGCGAATATCCAGCATCTCAGCCGCCTGCCCTGCTTGGGTAGAAAAAATAAACACTGCCAGTCCCCAAAAGCAGACAGTTTTAATATTTTCACCTAAACATTTCGTAAATTTAGAAATCGACATCACCCTATTTTTTTTATCCTTGAAAACTTTTCAGTCGTTGCAGAGCCAGTGCTTCAGCCTGTTCGTATTGATCTTCCTTCAGCCGTTCGCCTATATCAGGGTCGAGCAAAATTTGAGTTAGAAAACTTTTCCTCAACTCCGCGGTCGGCAAAATGGATTTTACAGCCTCTCTCATTTTTGCCTGCAATTGGATTTGAAGGTAATCTTCATCGCGAATTAAAATGTCGATGATCGCTTCGGCTCGTTCGCGCAAATGCCGGGCAACCAGAGGGCTTTGACCACTCGTGGAAATGGCCATGCGGATAGGTGGCCTCGTCTCTACGATTGAAGGATGCGAGAAATCAGAATACTCGGGATCGTCCACGGAATAAACAAAGCGTGCCGACTTTTTCGCTTCGTCCACGATGGCTCGATTCAATTCGCGGTCGTCGGTCAGAGCCATCACCAGATACAATGGCTGATGGTCTTTGACGATGCCACCGTCGGACACGGTCTTGCAGACCAGGCGCATTTGCCCCTGACGCTCCCATTCGCTGAAACTGTCCTCAAAATTTTCGGACACAACCACAATGTCCGCTCCCTGTTGTAGCAAACCCAACGCTTTTCGCGAGGCTTCTCGACCTGCCCCTACTAGCAAAACGCGCTGACCTTCAATATTTAAATCGATCAACATAATAAATTTTCCTTACCCATAGTCTCTTAATGATATTATCTAACTGCAACCCAATTATCTCAACCAAAACGGAGTCGGTAAATTGAACGATAGTGATCGAAAAATCAATCTGGATGGCGTCGAAGTAAACCTCAGCCGACCCGATTCTACAAAACCTGAATGGATCGGGCAGGAAGAAGTTCTCAAACAAATTCTTGCCTGCTGGCTCGTTGTTGCCGAAAAAGACCTGCCGCTAACACCTCGTATTGTTGGCATGCCTGGCATCGGTAAAACAACACTTGCCATGTGTGCGGCTTTGCAACGCAAACAACCTCTTTATATTTTTCAATGCACCAGCGACACCCGCCCGGAAGATTTATTGATCACTCCCGTGCTTGCAGAATCCGGAAAAATATCTTACCACGCCTCGCCCCTGGTGAGTGCCATGGTGAAGGGCGGAATATGTATCCTCGACGAAGGCAACCGGATGAATGAAAAGAGCTGGGCTTCAATGGCACCGCTTTTTGATCACCGTCGTTATGTTGAGTCCATCATCGCAGGCATTCAAATCCATGCCCATCGCGAGTTCCGCGCTTGCGTTACCATGAACAGCGATGAGTCCACGTTCGAGATTCCCGATTATATTTTGTCCCGACTGCAACCCACTTTGCAACTGCAGATGCCCAATTTCAAGGACGAACTGGCGATTCTAAAATATCATCTCCCTTTCGCAGAAGATGATTTATTGAATATGACCGTCGATTTTTTGCAACGCGCTCATCAATTGGATCTGGATTTCTCACCTCGCGACGGCATGCACATCCTGCAATACGCACTCAAACGCCTTCGGCAGGACAAAACACATCCCCTCGGAAAAGACCCTTATTGGCGCGAAGCGGTGAGTCGCGTCCTTGGTGAAGAAGCCCTCGACCTAGATGGAATGGCCGAAGGAAAACGACGCGCTCTCGGCAACGAAAGTATGCCCATGGGATTGGGCGACTTTTTCTTTGGCGAAGACAACCCATTGCACCCGGACAGCGACCGTTGATCGCCCTCAAATGACGATGGAATCAAGCAATATTTTTAAGCTGGGCGATAGAATCACCGTCCTGCCTGTCATCCACGGTTCAGGAACCTACGCCCGCGAAGTGAGGAGTCGATTGCTCCTGAATTCGCCAGATTGTCTCGCCGTAGCCCTGCCGCCAGAATTTCAGGCCGGAGTAGAACGCGGGATCGGACTGCTTCCACACATCAGCATATGCGCGGCGAACGAGCCAGACGGTGCCTTGAATTATGTTCCCGTCGATCCTTGCCAGCCCATCATCATGGGCTTGCGCATTGCCATGCAAGAGGGCATCCGACGAGAATTCATCGACTGGAGTGCTTCTGTATATGAACCTCGTAAAGCAGACTGGCCCGACCCTTTTGCATTGACCGGGCTGTCCATGGAAAAATTCAACGCCGCCCTGCTTCTCACTCAACCTCGACCTGAAGCGAATACGCTACACGATAAACGTGCAAAATGGATGGCCTATCAACTCCACCGACTGGAGCTCGACCATTCACACATTGTTTTTATCTGCTCCATTCTCGATTGGCCCTGGATACAGGAAGCCTACACCGAACGATTGAAGTACTCCCAACCCGAAGAACTCGATCATCGTCCCGAACTCTTCAGCGTCGAAAAAAATTCGCTCTTTTTTGCCCTGTCCGAATTTCCATACGTCACACATCTCTACGAGAAAAACCGACAGGACCTGCTTTCCGACCGAAGCGTAGCGATAGACGGCATCAAAGAAATTCTCCTGCGAGCGCGGAAACGCTACATCGACAAACGCAGTCTGAAATACCATGGCCTCACCGCAACGGCCTTGCAAGCGCAATTGCAATACCTGCGTAACCTGTCCTTGATGGAACACCGCTTGACGCCCGATCTATACACACTGGTCCTCACCGCCAAACAAGTGGGCGGCGATGCCTTTGCTATTTCGGTACTGGAAACCGCACGCGACTATCCTTTTCAAGACAACGGTGCCGGATCGTTGGAAACCATCACACTGGGAATGGATCAAGCGATTCTCAGCGAAGAGGACGGACTGTTGGAAGCAAAGAACCGCTTGTCCGAAAACGATATGGAATGGCGGTCTCTCGATCTGAAACCGGAAGCAGACTACCAAAAACAAGATCGCTGGAAATACAATTGGGACCCTTACGGGCAATGCTCCTGGCCACCGGAAGATGACAAGATCGAAAACTTCAATTCCCATGTCCGCGAACAATCGAAACTCCTGTTGAGCAACGACCTCGCTCGCACGGAAAAATTCACAACATCCGTGAAAGACGGCATCGACCTGCGCGACACCCTGCGCAACTGGCACACCGGAGATATCTACGTCAAAGAGATTCCCGCATCACGCGGCAAAGTCGAGATCGTCGTGTTCATCTTCGACGAAGAACCCGCACCCGAGCAATACACATGGCGACAAACCTGGTACGCCGAGCACGATGAAGAATCGACCCTCTGCTTTTTCGCAACCGAGTACATGGATAAAATGGTAGGCCCCGGAATAGGACAAGCCATCTACGGCGGATGCATGACCATCTTCCCACCGCGACCGATCCCCAATATATGGGAAGACCCGAGAATGCGACTCGCAAGAACACTCGAAGAAAAATTACTCGAAGCCGCGTTTTTTCATTCCCGCGAACTTCACGTCACCGTCGTCTCCCCCACCCCACCCAAAATGAGTTGGAGGAAACTGGCGAAACATTATAAAAAACGCATCATCCACATTCCCCTCAAACGATTCTCCAATCAAATGATAGAAAAGATACGCCAGTTCCATGTACTGAACGGCAAAGAGATTCGCTCCTTCGCGCGCAAGTTCATTCAGGATATGTAAGGTTTATTTTCCCGCACTCAGTAAAGCGCGAACCTTTAATTTCAAAGCAGGCAGGACTTCCACTTCAAACCACGGATTTTTACGCAACCAAAGATTGTTGCGCGGACTGGGATGAGGGAGCGGAACCAAACCTTCCCCCAAATAGTCTTCCCAAGCCTTGACCGTTTCCGTCAGGTTCTTTTTCTGGCCAGGGGCGAGGTGATATTTTTGCGCGTATTGCCCGATCGCCAAAGTCAGCCTGATATTGGGCAAAGCACCCAACAGCTTTTCGCACCAGGCATCCGCGCATTCCGGTCGCGGCGGCAAATCGCCCGACTTGCCCGTACCCGGATAACAAAATCCCATCGGCAATAGCGCGATTTTTTTCGCATCGTAAAACACAGACGCATCGATTCCCATCCACTCGCGCAAACGCACCCCACTCGGATCATTGAACGGAATGCCCGTTTCGTGAACCCTGCGCCCCGGAGCCTGCCCCACAATCAAAACCACCGCCTGCAAATGCGCCTGCACCACCGGACGCGGCCCCAAAGGCAAATGCTCCTCACACAAACAGCAATCCCTGATTTCTTTTAAAAGAGACGGCAAACCTTTACTCATTGATTACAAACCAATAGACGTGGGAATTATTAAGGTGATACGGTAGTTAAAAGTTTTTTCCACCTGTGAAAAAGTGACCGCACTCGACGAAAAATCCATGCTACTCTTGAAAATGTTAAGCTACAGTTAAAGACTTACATAAAACAAAATATCAAAAATAAGTAAATGAGTCTTTTGCATAATAGACCATGAGAAACAAACCGTAACCTTGGAAAATTGAAATAAGAAAAGGGGGATAAGTTGTCTGACGAAGAAATTTGGATGAAATACCCCGAAGTGCTTCATTACACAAATTTTAGCACCGCTTTATTAATCCTTCATAGTGCCACACTGAGAGCAACCAGATTTGACCTGCTAAATGATATCCAAGAAATTGAATACGCTAAAAACTTACTCATCGAAAAAATTCTTGAAGGATTGCCGGATTACAGTATTGAGCAGGTAAAATATGCTATAGAAGCTTTATGCGAACCTCTTGGAAAGGGCTTTTACATTACTTCATTTTGCGGAAAAACCGATAACAGCCACCGAGACAACGGCTTATTAGGCATGTGGAGATATTATGGTGCAGATGGCGGTTGCGCAATTGCATTCAAGACCCATAATATCTATAAAGTGGCGATAAACAATTGGAAAACTCTTGAAATCCCTCCTGCATGTATAATGAATAAGGTGATTTACAAAGGGGAAAATGATAATGACAAGGGCTATCTTGAAAAACTTAATCGATTTCTCGATATAGCTTCAGACTTGATTGTCAATCCCCCCTTTTCCAATGTCCCAAGGATCGCCTCTCCACCTCTCTATTCTGAAGATCAAGTGTTTGAAAAGACAAGAGAGATGTTGACGAATCTATTGTGCCTCTTGATATGTTCCAAACACCCGGCGTTTTTTGAAGAGCATGAGGTCAGAATTGGACTCACCTTTATTGGCGAGCAAGCGGAAACTCAAGGATATATCAAACAACCGTATCATGAGATACCATTTTCACTAGAAAAGGATATTTCTCGCATTATCATCGGCCCACACAAAGATCAAAAAGAGAGATATAATTTCCTAAAATCGTATTTGTCTCAAATTGCCCCTGATATTCAAATTTCTATGTCTGAAATTCCACTTAAGCTGTAGTTTAATATTTAGTTTGGCATCAATCTACTTATGAGTAGCAGTATATTATAGGGTCAAATCTTGATATTAATACAATACTAACAATATACTTGTGGTATGGAATCACTTGAACAAAAAAATAAAAATGGATTGCCGCGCCGCCCTTGGCGGCTCGCAATGACGATTTGTGTTTTGTTACTGGAATCTTTGCTCTCTCTGCGCCCTTTTTCCCTCTGCGCTCTCTGCGTTCTCTGCGGTAGGAAATTCTTTTATTTTAAAAGATGAACCAATTAAGGGCTTGCGCTTTGGGCGGCTCATCTTTTAGCAAAATCTTCTTATGAAATTATTCAGCCGAGGAAGGGGATTTCTATGGGGCTGTTCTGTAGGCGGTGCAAGCAATCGCTTCTTTCTTCTATGTCGTAAAAAACTCTCATGAGGCAGAGTCCTTTTGCGGGGGCGGTGGGGCCGGCTTTTCTGCGGTTGCGGGATTCGAGTATTGTTTGCATTTCTGCGGGGCTCAGTCGCCCTCTTCCTGCTTCTACGACGGTTCCCATGATGATGCGTATCATGTGCTTCAGGAATCCGTTGCCGATGAAGTAACACTGGATGCGGTCACCTTCTTTGCGAACTACTGTTTTCATCAAATAACGATCTGCGCTTTTCGCGCCACATTTGGAACCTCGGAAGGATGTGAAGTCGTGCTGGCCTTCTAGGACTTTCACGGCCTCGCGCATGGCGTCTGCGTCGAGCGGATAGTAGATGTACCAGGAGTATGGAAAGTCGAGTGCGCTTGGAAAGTCGCGGTTCAATATAGTGTAGCGATAGAGTTTGCCTTTGCAGGATGCCTGGGCGTGAAAATCGGGTTCGGCCTGTGATACGTTCTTCACCACTATATCTGTAGGGAGCAGGCCGTTGATGCCTTTCAGCCATTGCAGATCGGTCATTCTGGAATCTGTAAAAAAATGCACCATCTGCTCTTGCGCGTGGACACCGGCATCTGTCCTGCCGGATGACCAGACGACGGTCGGCTTGTTCTGTAAGCGACTCAATACGCCTTGCACTATTTCCTGTATGGAAACACCATTTTTCTGAGATTGCCAGCCACAGTACCGGGTGCCTTCGTACTCTAGAAGGAGCTTGAGTTTTTTTTTGGGTTTTTCTTCTGCTTCCAAAATGTCGGACACGTTCTATTCTTTCGATAAAATTACTAGCTTGCTAGTTCTAGTCTGCTAGTTCTAGCAAGCTAGTTCTGGTCTGCGATTTCTTCATCGCATTTTTTACAATTCAATTCCGTGCCTATAAACTTACTTCTTCCTTCGGGACTCAACACCCACTCGCGTCTTGTCATGGGCGGGTTGTGACGCCTGTGTTGCCCGTGCCCGCATTCCAGATCGGCAACCCAATGATTTTCTTCGTCTTGATGAAAGCCAATGATCTTTTTCAACATTGAGGAATATTTCAGTCAGAAGGACGGTTGGATGCCGGAGATTTTTTTGATTCCCAAATTCCAGCAGAGTTTTTCCAGATCGTCTAGAACTTTCATGGTGATGGCAGGGTCCAGAAAATTTGCGGTTCCTATCTGCACTGCGGAGGCTCCTGCATAAAGGTATTCCAAAACGTCTTCCGCGGATGCGATTCCGCCTATACCCAAAATAGGGATATTCACCGCTTGCGCTGTCTGGTAAACCAGATAGATCGACAAGGGTTTGATCGCGGAACCGGAAAGACCGCCTGTACGGTTCGCAAGATAGGGTTTGCCTCCGGACTGAACATCTATCTTCATTCCCACGTATGTATTGGCGACGGATAAGGCATCGGCTCCTGCCGATTCTGCGGCCTTGGCGATTTCGCCGATGTCTTGCACGTTGGGCGATAGTTTGACGATGAGGAATTTTTTTGTGGCTCTGCGGACCTTGCTCACAACGGACTCCACACGCTCGGGACTGGAGCTGAATTGATGCCCTCCTTTGGCAACGTTCGGGCAGGAAATATTCATCTCCAATGCGTCGATGCGCTCAACCTCTGAAAGAGAAGCGGCCATTTCTTCATATTCCTCTTCCGACTCGCCGAAAAAATTGACGAGGATTTTAGAACTGTATCGAGACAGCAGAGGCATTTTTTCAGCGAGGAATGCAGAGAGGCCAACGTTTTCGAGACCAATGGCGTTCAGCATTCCCGCCTCGGTATCGATCACTCTGGGCACGGGATTCCCTATCCGTGGTTTGAGAGACAAGCCCTTGGTCGAAAACCCGGCCAAGCGATTCAAATCCACAAACGGCAAATATTCCAAACCGTATCCAAAAGTCCCCGAAGCGGCTAAAACCGGACTGGATAATTTCAATTCTCCCAAATCGACGGAAAGATCGACTTCCATTGCACACCTTTCAGCTATAAAACCCTATACTATTGATTTATTAAAAGTTATTGACATTTTGTTGCTATAAAATTATACTAATCATAGCTTAATTTATTATAATTAGATGTTATTTTAAATAAACACTCAAATCAAGACAATCCCATGACCGACACGCCGATTGAAGTTCTCAACAAATATAGCAAACAAATCGATGAATTGGCTGAAAATGCCGAGATCGAAGCTGAATTGGACGCAGAAAAAGAAATTCGTAGCAAAAATACCAAAATCGTCGGAATTTCAACCATAGCATTATCGCTTATGGGAGTCGTTTATTTTTTAGTGCAAGGCGGCAATGATCCCCAAGCCCTCGATCCCGCGATTCTCGAAGCAAGTAAGCCGGTTGTTGAAGAAACCGCTATTCCAACTGAGATTTCTGGACTGACTGACCCTAAAAAAATTGCACCGGTTCAAGAGGAACCTGCCCCAATGAAACCGGAAATGAAACGGTCTGCATTAAAACCTCCAGCAAAAGCTAGCTCTACGGCGGGGAAAATAACCAAAGCCGTTCTAACGACAACGAATAAACAAGCTGTCATTAAAAAAGTCAAACGCGTTCCTAATCCTGTCAAAAAAGTGGCCGCAGTCGCGCCGGTTCCAGCTTCAAAGAAAAAAGCTGAAAAAAGTTGGTCCATTCAAGTCGGTGCTTTTTTAATCAAAGACAATGCCAATAAATTTTCCCAGAAACTCCAGAAAAAGGGATTCAAATCCGAACTCAAGAGTAAAATAACGACCGTCCAACAATACGTTGTTCTTTCGGGAGTTTTTCCAAGCGAGAATTTGGCTTTGGAGCGAATGAAATCTCTATCTGAAAAAGGTTATACACCAAATCTGAAAAAACTGGAAACAGGCGACTTTGCTGTCTCGCTCGGTCAATTCCACGCCAAATCTTCAGCCGATAAGCTTAAAAGTGATTTGGATAAAAAAGGTTTTACGGCCAGCACTCCCAGAATGCCTGTCAAACAAACCGCTTACACTGTTCAGGTCAACGGTTACGAGACCGTTCAAAAAGCAAAAAAAGATAAGATCAAATTAGCTAACCTCGGTTTCCAAAATAGTTTCATTCATTGAGTTTTACTGAGTAGCACCTCCTTCCTTTGCAAAACGAGACTCGGCTTTCCTTTCGGGAAAGCTGAGGTTCTCCACCCTCCTTCTAGATTATCTTATTTAAAAAAAAGAGTCGGTCCTCTTAACTTTTCCAAGTATAATTGTAAGATATTGTATTCTCGTTCGACCTAGTACACTGCTATCATTAAATTAAGGGCAAACCTCACATCATTGATATTTGAAGGAGAACATAAATGAAACGATTATTACCTGCTATACCGGCTGTATTTTTTATCGTATTTGCTTTGGTGGCCGGCAACGGCTGGGCTCACGATGACGCTCATGAGGATGCTGGACATGGAGCAAAGGCTGACCATCAGATGAAAAAAATGGACGGTCATATGGAAGAAGGCTCTAAGTACAAGGAAAAAACGGAAGGGATGGCTGAACAAAAATATCAGGAATACAAAAAACACGATGACAAGGCCATGCACCTGAAAGAAGAAGGAAGCGGTAGCTCCGACATGGAGAAGAAAGTTCAACCAATGAAAAAGAAGGCCGAAGGAAGCATGAGATAGTTCCTTGACAGAAAGTCGCTAGCTATAAAGATTTTTCAGGGCACCCTCTTCTTGGGGGTGCCCTTTTTATTTGGTAAATCCAAGGAACTTTATTTTTTGACTCGCGTTTCGCGATTCTTGAGAGACGCTGCGATGAAATCTCGAAACAAAGGATGTGGCGACATGGGGGATGACTTGAACTCTGGATGAAACTGCCCTGCAAGGAACCAGGGATGATCTTCAAGCTCTACTATTTCTACGAGATTCCCATTCGGTGAAAGGCCGCTTATTTTCAGTCCGGCTTCTTCCAGTTGAATTCGGTACTGGTTATTGAACTCGTAACGATGCCGATGACGCTCGCTGATTTCCCGCACACCATAGGCTTTGAAGGCCTTGGTTTTTTTCCGCAATTGACAGGGGTATTCTCCCAGTCTCATCGTCCCGCCTTTATCACCATCCGCTTTTTGATCCGACATCAAATCAATGATCAAGTACTCCGCTTTTGGGTAAAATTCCGAGCTATGCGCGTCTTTTAAATTAGCAACGTTGCGGGCAAATTCGATTGCGGCACAATGCATTCCCAGACAAATACCAAAGTATGGAACTTTTTTGACCCTGGCAAATTGGACCGCATTTATTTTTCCTTCGATGCCCCTTTCACCAAACCCACCGGGAACCAAAATTCCATCGCAGGCTTCCAATTTTTTCAGACCGTTATCTTTTTCCAGATCTTCCGCACCTATCCAGTGAACGTTGACGCGAACCTTGTTTCCGATCCCGCCGTGAATAAGTGCTTCAGACAAACTCTTGTAAGACTCCTTGAGGTCAATGTATTTCCCCACCAAAGCGATATCTACTTCACCCGAGGGTTCCTCTAAAATTTGATTGATCTCTTGCCAGGGGTCCAGAACAGGCTCTATCGCGGCAATGCCAAGTTTTTTCAAAATTGTTTTGCATAAACCTTCTTTATGGAGAGCGAGTGGAACTTTATAAATAGAGTCTACATCTGCTGCCGTCATTACCGAGTTGACATCTACATTGCAGAACAGGGCAATTTTTTCTTTCAAGCTTTTAGACAATTTTTTTTCTGTACGGCAGAGCAAGATGTCGGGTTGAATACCGATCTCCCGTAATTTTTGCACGCTGTGTTGTGTTGGTTTTGTCTTCAGTTCGTCTGCCGTGCGGATGTAAGGCACCAATGTCAGGTGAACATAGAGAACGTCCTTTTGCTTTTTGTCGTATTTAAATTGTCGTATCGCTTCGAGGAAAGGAAGACTTTCAATATCGCCAACGGTTCCGCCTATTTCACAGATAACAACGTCCACATCTTTACCTATCAAGCTGACATGATGTTTGATTTCGTCTGTAATATGCGGGATCACCTGTACCGTCGAACCCAGATATTCGCCCTTACGCTCTTTCTGAATGACGTCGTGATAAATTCGCCCCGTAGTGATGTTATTGGTCCGCCGCATTTTTGCATGAGTGAAGCGCTCATAATGACCCAGGTCAAGATCTGTTTCCGCACCATCGTCGGTAACATAGACTTCACCATGCTGGAAAGGATTCATGGTGCCGGGATCAACGTTGATATAAGGGTCCAGCTTCATTAGAGTGATCTTCAATCCCGCACCTTCCAGCAATGCGCCGATCGATGCCGCCGCGATTCCTTTACCCAGAGAAGACAACACACCGCCTGTCACAAAAATAAATTTGGTTTTTCTACTTTTTCTCTTGCTCAAAACGACCACTCCCTTTAAACGTCTTATCAAATTTCAGACGCTGAAGAATCTAATATTTTCAACACGGTTGCCAAATCCTCGGGGCAATCCACTCCAACTGAAGTTCCCGGTGCGACTACAACTTTTATAGAATAGCCATTTTCCAAAACCCGTAATTGCTCCAGCTTTTCCACCTGCTCCAGATCACCTTCAGGCAAACTATTCAATTTCATCAAAAATGTTTTTCTATAAGCATACAAACCGATATGCTTATACCCCAATCTACTTTGCTTTTCTACAAGACCTTTCTTGTCCCTATCGTATGGGATGGGCGAGCGGGAAAAATAAAGAGCATGACCCTTTTTGCCAACGACCACCTTTACTATATTTGAGTCCTCAAATTCATCTAAATTTTCTATAGGTGTCATCAAGGTAGACATTGATACGGAAGGATCATCTATCAGGCATTGTATGGCACTATCAATATTTTCTGGAGGAATCAGCGGCTCATCGCCCTGAACATTAACTACAATATCACATTCCAGGTCTTTAATTGCCTCAGCAATGCGATCCGTTCCTGTTGGATGGTCGGGTGATGTGAGAATAGCTCTGCCCCCAAAATCTGAAACGGCTGAAAATATCCGCTCGTCATCGGTTGCGACAATGACCTCGTCTACGAGTTTCGCTTGCTCAGCACGCTCATGCACCCATTGCACCATCGGCTTGTCTTGAATCAAGGCCAACGGTTTTCCGGGAAAACGGGTAGAAGCCCAGCGAGCGGGGATCACAGCAAGAACTTTTAGATCAGTAGGCATGTGGATTGACAAAACCTTTCCATACGGTCATGAAAAGAATTTTGAAATCAAATCCCAGAGACCAGTTCTGGATATAATACAGATCAAATTCAATTCGTTTTTCCAGAGAAGTATTTCCCCGCCAACCATTGACCTGCGCCCAGCCAGTGAGACCTGCTTTCATTTTCATGCGCAACATGTACTTTGGTATGGTTTTTTTAAAATCGTCTATGAAAACAGGTCGCTCTGGGCGCGGACCCACGAGGCTCATATCACCTTTAAGGACATTATATAATTGAGGGAGTTCATCCAGACTCGTGGTTCTTAAAAATGCTCCTATCCGGGTTCGCCGGTCATCCCCCTTACTAGCCCACACAGGCCCCGAGTTTGACTCTGCATCGGTTCTCATTGATCTGAATTTTAGCATGTTAAAAACCTTGCGGTCCAAGCCTTCTCTCTCTTGACGATAAAATACTGGCCCCGGAGATTCCAGTTTAACAACGAGAGCAATCAAAGCCATCAATGGAGCCAATAAAAAAATTGCCAATGCAGAAAAAACCACATCAACGCTTCTTTTGATGACCAGATTCCAGCCGTACAAAGGGTTATCGCTGATACTGATTATAGGAAGCCCATCCAATTCTTCAATGTCGGATTGCAGGCTCACAAACTGCACCAGATCAGGAACTACTTTTATAGTAACCGTTTCCTCTGTCAAGAAACCCAGAACGTCTTCTATCGAACCTTGAGATTTTAGCGGGAAAGCTATGAAAACCTGATCCACGCCAAACTCTTTTATGATTCTGGAAACATCCTCGGACTTCCCTAAAATTTTCTTTTTATCTATAGTCTCGACAGGAGTGGCCTGTGGCTCCATCAAAAAGCCGACGACGTTAAAGCCGTATTCAGGATGGAGTTTTAATTTTTCAGAAAGTGTCTGCGCCAGATCACCGACCCCCAAGATCAGGACATGGCGTAAATTAAAGCCTTTCTTTCTAAAACGAATCAACAGAATGCGAATGCCCCAATGGGTCGCTGACAACAATATGACCAACAGAACCAAAAAGTAGGCAGCAATGACCCTGGAAAATGAGTCACCCCGATAAAAAAACGCAAGGGCTGAAAGCATGAGTCCCGAAAAAATAACGACTTTTACTATAACGGCCCATTCGGAGGAAAAACTTTTTCCTCTAAGCGGACGATACAAACCAAGATTATTAGCGTTGAATATAAAAACAATCCAAACAGGAATAGCAGACCAGGCATACGCTTCAAACGAAGGCATCCCCCTGAGAGGAATCCAGGTGAGGTTGATGCGAAGCCAGTAAGCCGCAAACCAGGAAAACAGGACAATAAGACTGTCCACAGCAATCAGGCCGGAAAGAAATAGCTGACTGTGTTTCTTCAGCATTTACGTTGACTAGGAAAGTTGTTGGTCGATAAATTTTTTGATACGGTCGGAAAAAATTTTCGTATCAAAGTTTTGGGCTTTTTGCCGGATGGAATTAGGATCAAAGGAGGATTCTATCGTTTCAAAATGCGCCACTGCCTGCATCAAAGCTTCAGCTGTAGGTTCGTTAAAAAAAACACCTGTAGCGGGTTCCTGCGAATTAAAGGAGTCTTCAACTGTGCTTCCAAAACTCGAAACAACTGTTTCCAGAACGCCTCCTTTTCCAAAAGCGATAACGGGCCGCCCCATTGCCTGCGCTTCAACAGGAGTTATTCCAAAATCTTCTTCGCCAGGAAAAATCAAGGCTCTGCAACGCTCCAGATAGGAACGTATTTCGTCAGGTTCCAACCAGCCTTTAAACTGAATATTTTCCTTGGCAAGGCGACGCAACCTATCCTCATCCTGCCCCGTCCCGATAATCACAAGAGGATACCCCAGTTTATTAAAGGCTTCAACCGCTAAATCTACTCTCTTATAGGGAGCGAACGCAGATAGAATGAGGAAAAAATCTCCCTTCACCAAACCTTGTGGCTTGAAATATTCTGTATCTACGGGAGGATAGATAACGGTGGATTCTCGGTCATAATATTTTTTGATACGCTTCTGGACATGCTCGGAATTGGCAATGAAAAAATCAACGTGCCGGTTCATTCTCACATCCCAACGTCTCAATGCCGGTGCGATTATTTTCATGGCCATGGAAGCCATCTTAGGAGATCCGGGTTGACCAAAGTACTGGTCAAACTGATCCCAGATATACCGCATGGGAGTGTGGCAATAACAAATATGCAATGCCTTGGGAGAAACACGAACAGCCTTTGCCACACAATGACTGCTACTGAGAACGAGGTCGTAATCGCGCAGATCAAAGCCAGAGATCGCAAAGGGCATCAAAGGGAGGTAATAGCGGTATTTTGATTGAACAAAGGGTAAGTTCTGCAGAAAGGAAACAGCTATCTTTCTATCTTCAATTTCCGGTGAAACAGACCCTTTAATGTGCAGGAGGGTATACAGGTCAGCTTGCGGAAACAGGCGTACAAAGACCTCCAGGCACTTCTCTCCACCACGCATGCCTGTCAACCAATCGTGAACGATGGCGACTTTCATCTGCAACCAGTTATTTAAGGATAGGAAGGACTCTTAGCGAATTTCGTTCAGCGTCTTTTGAATTTTACCACGCACTTCAGCACTGGGATTTGCCTTTAAAGCGGCCTGAAGAATTTCCACAGCTTTACTACTTTGGCCCATTTTGTGATAACTCAGACCCAACATATAATGCGAGTCATGCGTTTTATTTCCGCGCGGGTATTTGTTCAGCACCATTTCAAATTGCTTGATGGCATCATCAAACATTTCCAACTGCAAATAATTACTTCCAATCCAGAAAGCTATATTGTCTCGCAAGCTTACGGGTGGATTGCTCACAGAAAGGGATTGGAAAAGAAGGATGGACTCATCATAATTTTTGGCTCTGTAAGCTGCAAGAGCTCTAGAGTACTCAGGTGGAATCGGGGTTGCCCTTCTTCTTCGTACTGTCCTTTTTTTCTTGACCTCTTCCTTCTTGGCCACTGCCGCCGCCGCGGCTTTGGCTTCTATATCTTTCAATCGAGCGATTTCGGCATTTAAAGCGGCGACTTGCTTCTTTAACTGTTCAACCTCTGGTTCCAAAAATTCGGTCTTGCCGCGCGCCGCAGCAAGGCTTCCCTGTAGTCTCTGCTCAGTCGCACTTATTTTAGGCTCCAAGGTCTTAAGCATCTCTTCCATTTGTCGGACCTTACCAGCTAACGCACCTTGTTGCGACTGTAAATTCTCGACATCTCCCTTCAATTCGTTCTTGGCTGTGCTTTGCGCAGGGTTGGAAAATTCCTCATCAACATTCAAGAATTCCCCATCTTCTTCCGCAAAAAAGTCTCCTTCGTCACTGCCACCGCCACCACCGCCATCTCCTTCTATTCCAAAATCACCATCCTCATCGCCAAAATCGTCTTCAAAGGCAATGTCTTCCTCATCTTCTCCAATCCATGGAATATAACTACAACCTTGCATAACAACAGAAGCGGATAGCAGAAGAACCAAAAATAGGTGGGATAATTTGTTTGACGACAGCATGAGCGGTAGAATCTCCTTAATGGCGGGTTTTAGGGCTTTATCTGACAAATACAGGATATACCCGAAGGCAAGCTTCCCTTTCACCTGATTTTACGAATAAATACTGAGAGTTTAAATATTTCTATTACTCCATATACCCTTAATTTTCAATAGATTATAGTAATCTACGAAAGAAGTGTCAACATATTTTCTCCAAAGCGTCAAATAAATAACGATAATCCGGTCACCTGAATTCACAAACGTCTCGCTTTTTAAACTTTAGAAAAATGTATATGCTTGTAAGTCTTATGTTTAGTATCGAATTTTGAGGCAATGACATTAGGTCTATCATGCACTTTTGCATAAAAAATCAATGTTTTTTACGGTTTACCCTGACCAGTTTCGCTAAATTCTCTACCACATAGGTCAATTCTTCCTCTGTCGTTTGCCATCCCAGACTGAATCTCAATGAGGAATTGACCACTTCCTCTGAAATCCCCATTGCCATTAGGGTTGGAGAAGGTAGGCCCGAGCCAGAGCTACAAGCCGAACCTGCCGACACTGCGATACCTGCTATATCCAGCCCTATGAGCAAAGTATCGCTTTCAGTCCCAGCAAATCCAAAGTTAAAGGTGTTGGGTAATTTTTCCTCAATATCACCAAATAACTGAATGTCTGAAATCTCTTCTCTCACCTTCGATAAAAAAAACTCTCCCAATTCCTTCAAATTTTGAGCACCCTCACCCTGAAGCCGTTTCCTTGCCAATTCACAAGCTTTTCCAAAACCAGAAATTCCCGCAACATTCTCAGTTCCACCACGCCTTTTCTTTTCCTGCCCACCACCGCACACTGGTGAGAACAGCGGACGCAAGCCTCGCTTGATATACAAAGCCCCCACTCCCTTTGGCCCATACAATTTGTGGGCCGAAAATGAGGCCAAATCCACAGGCAGGGAATCCAGGTCTATTGCCATTTTCCCTGCAACCTGAACCATGTCGCTGTGAAATAAAATTCCTGCCTTACGCGCCAGATTTCCAATCTCCTGGATATCCTGCAAAACGCCTGTCTCACTATTTGCCCACTGCACAGAAATAAGGAGTGTTTTATCGTCAATTGCATTTTCAACATCAGCAGGGTCGACTCGGCCGTTGTTGTCCACTGGCAAGAGGATGATTTCATAATCATTCTCCAATTGCTTGAGTGGATTGAGAATAGAGGCGTGCTCGACTTGCGTCGAAATGATACGCCCTCCCCTTGCCCCTGCCGGCATGGCGGCACCGAGCAAGGCGAAATTATTGGCTTCCGTCCCACCACTGGTAAAAGTGATCTCACCCGGTCTGGCACCAAGCAATTTCGCAACATCAATGCGAGCAACATCTATATGCTCACGTGCTTTGCGTCCTTCACTATGAATGCTGGATGGATTGCCAAAATCATCCTGCAAAACCTTTAGCATGGAAGCGAGAGCCTCCTCCGCCAAAGGTGTCGTCGCGTTATAATCTAAATAATGCACAAACTACTAGCCTCAAACTGATTTATTTTAATTTAAGTGGTTACGAGCAGAAGACCAAGCTGGCCTTGAGAATGCAGGGGGAAATTACTATTTTTCAGCAGAAGAATCGGAAGCAACCCGAAGGGCCTCTTTCAATTGACGGATGTCGCGCTCCATTTGAGGAAGTCGTTCCAGCATACACTCAATCACACGGGCAACCGGATCGGGAAATCTCTCTTCGCCATCCTCACCAGTCATATTATCCGCACCTGAAAATACCACTCGACCGGGAACACCAATCACAGTGGAATACTCGGGAACATTTTGCAAGACAACGGAACCAGACCCCACCTTGGAATTATCACCAATGCGAACGGGGCCTAATACCTGCGCACCTGCACCCAAGACCACATTATTTCCAATCGTAGGATGTCTCTTGCCTTTTTTTGTACTGAGTCCACCTAAAGTTACCCCTTGGTAGATAAATACGTTATCTCCCACGACCGATGTTTCGCCAATCACCACTCCCATGCCATGGTCGATAAAAAACCGTTTCCCAATTTCAGCGGCAGGATGAATTTCAATACCTGTCAGCCAACGTGCAAAATACGAGATCATGCGGCTCACGAATTTAAACCCAAGGTTCCACAATCCATGTGCCAATCGGTAAGCCACCAAAGCATGTACGCCCGGATAAAGGATCAACACCTCAACCACATTACGAGCGGCAGGGTCCTTTTCCATAGCAACCGCTATGTCTTCCTTTATTTGCTTAATCATTTAAAATGCCGTGTCGGAAACAAGCTTGGAGTAATTCCAATTCATATTGGAACAAACGTAAATATATAAAAAACAAAAACGTCCATTAAAAATTATATATAGCAGCGGCAAAAGATGCAACCGTTATCCGGTATGTCACCGTCAAGCAGGCAGGAATATAGAGAACCCAACAATCGCTTAGGGGCAATGATCAATGCCTTTTGCAGGCTCTCTTGTATGAGCAGGTACCGTCTTAGATAAGGAGTGATCCGACTGCAAAATTCCATCCATAGCCGAGTTTATTAGCTCAATTGAGTAACTTATGCCCCCGGTTTCTCATGCATTTTTTGAAGGCATCCTTGTAAATTGACTCAGCCCCAGCACCACTTGAAACACCACCACCGGCTCCACCCACCGCCGCACCCGTAGCCGCGCCCCCACCGGCATTACCCGATAGCGAACCGATAACAGCACCGACAACAGCACCCACTCCAGCACCGACCGCTGTGCCAACTCCAGCC
>JAJDBG010000042.1 GCA_029261475.1 Nitrospinaceae bacterium | reverse complement strand
TGATCGGGACTCGAAAGCAACATATCCATAGACATGATGCGAATGCCATGCACCCCATTGCCAGGCTGAATACCCGACTCATCGATCACCAGTTTGTCATCCGGTGCAATACCCAATAGATGAGCGATACTGGGACCGTTCAAATCAGCATCTAAAATACCTACGCTGTAGCCCTTATCAACCAGGCAGGCCGCAATATTAGCCGTAACCGAGCTTTTGCCAACACCGCCCTTGCCACTCATCAAGCAAATTTTGTATTTGATCTTGTCCAGCCGCGAACGGAGTTTGGTTCCCAAATTTTGCACTTGCTCAACAATATTGGAACCACCGTCTCCAGCTAAATCTTCGTATGTTTTCATGACCCTCACTTGTATAGAAATTATTCAAACAAATAAACACCCTCATTTTCACTGAAGCAATTGAAAAAATTACAGAGGGAAGTCTAGTATCATATAGAAAAAACAGCGATATTAAAAGCAATTCTTGCTAGAACGGAAAAAGTAGGAAAACTCTCAAAAATACGAATATAATTGTGCTCTCGTAGATATAGAACTATTTTAAACTTGCAAGTTGATGACCGTTTATTTATTCTTACGAGTCTTTGCCTGCTGGACAAAATCCCATAATGCAAACCTTTTAAATTTAAAGCAATCGATAAACCATGCCCGAAACGTTTACCCGAACACATCATTGCGGCGACATCAACGAAACCCACATTGACCAAACTGTAACCCTATGCGGTTGGGTTCATACACGCAGGGACCATGGTGGGCTTATTTTTATCGATCTATGGGACAAAAAAGGCATCGCGCAAGTTGTTCTCAACCCGCAAATCGACGAACTCTCCCATCAACAAGCCCAATCCCTTCGCGGCAACTATGTTATCGGCGTGCGTGGCATTGTACGAGAGCGTCCTGAGGGAATGGTCAACGAAAATTTGAGCACAGGTAAAGTCGAAGTCTATATTGATGAACTGGAAATTTTCAACCCCTCTAAGACACCTCCCTTTTCCCCTTGGGAAGGACAAGAAGTTTCCGAGGCCATCCGGCTCAAATACCGCTATCTGGACCTACGGAGTGACCGACTGCAGAAAAATTTGCACCTCCGATACCAAATCACAAAAGCAACACGGGACGTTCTCGATGCCAATGGATTCATAGAAATCGAAACCCCCATGCTCACGAAAAGCACGCCCGAAGGCGCGCGCGATTACCTGACACACAGCCGTGTTGTGCCACATCATTTTTACGCGCTCCCGCAATCGCCACAATTATTCAAACAAATTCTGATGGCTTCGGGAATGGACAAATATTTCCAAATCGTCAAATGCTTTCGCGACGAAGATCTCAGACAAGACCGACAACCCGAGTTTACCCAGATTGATATTGAGATGTCCTTTGTCGAAGAACAACAAATTTACGATGTCGCAGAAAAACTGGTGAAAGAAATCTTCCTGAAGACGGTCGACAAAAAAGTCGAGACCCCCTTCCCCGTTCTCACCTACGAAGAAGCTATCAGTCGTTACGGTTCCGATAAGCCCGACACTCGATTTGGACTGGAATTGGTTGATTTGAGCGAAACCGTTGCCGACTGCGAGTTCAAAGTTTTCGCACAAGCTTTGCAGTCTGGCGGACAAGTCAAAGCCAGCAACATCAAAGATTCGGCCACGGCCTTATCCAGAAAGGCTTTAGACGACTTGACCGAGGTTGCCAAAACCTACGGAGCTAAAGGAATGGCCTGGATAAAAATCCAGGAAGACGCGCTTCAATCACCGATCACCAAGTTTTTCGACCAGGAAACGCTCGATAAAATCGTTGCAAAGATGGAAGGAAAGCCCGGAGACGTCCTTGTTTTTTCTGCAGACACTCCGAAAATCGTCGCCGACTCATTAGCGAATATCCGGCTTTCAGCGGCGGATAAGCTCAACCTGATCGATCCAGAGAAAATTAATTTCCTTTGGGTCACCGAGTTCCCAATGTTCGAGTACGACGAGCTGGAAAAACGTCTGACAGCAATGCATCACCCCTTCACAGCACCCTTGCAGTCCGATCTTGCCACGTTCGAAAATACAGCACCCGAAAAACTTCTCGCCCGCGCCTACGACCTCGTATTGAACGGCAACGAGATCGGCGGCGGAAGCATTCGTATCCACAGGGAAGACATACAAGAAAAGACCTTCGAACTCATGGGAATCGAGCACGACGAAGCCCGGGAGAAATTCGGGTTCCTGCTCGATGCCCTGCAATACGGCGCACCCCCGCATGGAGGCATCGCCTTCGGACTCGACCGCATCGCCATGCTGTTGACCGATTCCAGCTCCATACGCGACGTCATAGCATTCCCCAAAACCCAGAAGGCTTCCTGCCCCATGACCGAAGCCCCCTCTAAAGTGGATGCTAAACAACTCAAAGAACTGAAGCTCAAATTAGACTTGTCCTGAGCTTAGGCCTAACACTAGGGAGTTATAGTCAGTAGTCAAAAATGGACTTGACCCATTTTATATTTCATCCGTCTTTCCGCCCCCTTTCCGTCTAGAAG
>JAJDBG010000041.1 GCA_029261475.1 Nitrospinaceae bacterium | reverse complement strand
GGTTATGGCGGTAGACGGCAAACTTCTCGACACCACCAAATTCAGTCCAGACGAAGTCGTAGAACAAATATTGGAAATTATAGAAAGTAAATAAATCTTTTAATACAAAAATCATCAACCTTATCCAAACAGTAAAGAAAGCGAGAACAGAATGGACATCAAAGAGCAAATGGCATTAGATGCCATTGCCGATATGGAAGAGCTTGACGGCAAATGGGAAATGAGCCCAGAAGATAAAGAAGCCTACGAGGAAATGGAGGACTACTTTAGCAACAACCTGGCCCAATTCAAGCAAGGACAAATCATCAATGGAATCGTGCTCGACCTGAACAAAGACATGGTCACGATCGATGTCGGATTCAAATCCGAAGGCATGATCTCTGCCAGCGAATTTTCTGACCACGGCAGAAGCCTCACCATCGGCGACGAAGTGGAAGTCTTTTTGGAAAGAGTCGAAGACAACGACGGTAACGTCGTTTTATCCAAAGAAAAAGCTAACAAAATTAAACTATGGGGTGAACTGGTCGAGACTTTTGAAGCCGACCAAACCATCACAGGTACCGTCATGGCTAAGGCTAAAGGCGGCTTGACTGTGGATATCGGACTCAAAGCTTTTCTGCCTGGTTCTCAAATCGACTTGCGTCCAATACGCAATCTCGAAAAATTGATTGGCGAAAAGTTCGAGATGAAAATCATCAAGATGAACAAGAAACGCGGCAACATTGTTCTCTCTCGACGAATCCTTCTCGAAGCACAACGCAAAAAAATTCGCGAGGAAACACTCACTCAACTCGAAGAGGGCAATCTCGTCGAAGGTATCGTCAAGAACATCACGGAATACGGTGTGTTTGTGGACCTCGGTGGCATCGACGGCCTGCTCCATATTACCGATATGTCTTGGGGACGAGTTAATCATCCTTCAGAAATGTTTTCTATCGGTGACAAAGCCGAAGTCATGGTCCTCAAGTTCGATAAAGAAAAAGAACGTGTTTCTCTCGGTCTCAAACAAATTTCGCCCGATCCATGGGTCAACGTCGAAGAGAAGTACGCTATCCAGACCCGCATCAAAGGTCAAGTGGTCAGCATCACCGATTACGGCGTATTTGTTGAACTGGAAAAAGGCATCGAAGGCCTCATCCATATTTCCGAAATGAGCTGGAGCCGCCATGTGCGCCACCCCAGCAAGATGGTTTCTCTGCACGATTCCGTCGAGGCAGTGGTACTCACACTCGATAAAGATCGCAAGAGAATCTCTTTGGGAATGAAGCAAATCGCGCCCAATCCATGGGATCAAATCGAAGACAAGTATCCTATCGGATCGGAAGTAGAAGGCTCGGTACGCAACCTGACCGATTTTGGCGCATTTGTAGAGCTGGAAGATGGCGTGGACGGATTGATTCATATTTCCGACCTGAGTTGGAAGAAAATCAAACATCCTTCTGAAATACTCAAAAAGAAAGATGCGGTTACTGCTACCGTCCTGAGCATCGACAAAGACAATTGCCGTATTTCTTTGGGCATCAAACAACTTCAGCCCGACCCTTGGGGTGACATTGCAAAAAATTACTCCATCGGAACCGATGTTGAAGGCAAAATCATCAAAGTAACCGGATTCGGAGCCTTTGCTGAATTTGACGATGGTCTGGAAGGCTTGATCCATGTTTCTCAACTGAGTTCAAACAAAGTCACAAATCCCGAGGAAGTGGTCGCAGTGGGAGATGAGATCAAAGCCAAGGTCATCAAGGTAGATGCCGCTAACAAAAAGATCGCATTGAGCATCAAGGCTTTTGAGAAAAATCTTGATATCGACGCTATCAAAGAAGAACAAGCCGCTTTAGAGGACTTCAAGGACAGTAAAGAAGACTCTGAAGGTGGAGCAGATGAAAAGAGTGAATAAAATCATTCACTCAGCTTTCATCATGGAGAAGAAATAAGTGGAACTACAAGTGCCGCCTCGGGAAAAAACCTCTTTTTTAAAAAAATGGGTCAAATACACCCTGGGATTCACGGCACTCGTTTTTCTCTTGCCCTTCTTCCTCCAACTGACCGACATGGACTTCAGTGATCGCGGCAGAATTGCCGTGGTCGAAGTCCGTGGTGTCATCATGGATTCACAAGAGGTTGTCCGTCAATTGGCAGAGTATCGCCAAGACGACAACATACTCGGCGTTATCCTGCGAATTGACAGCCCCGGCGGGGCCGTCGCTCCCTCGCAAGAAATCTTCAGCGAAGTACTAAAAATCCGCGAAAGTTCCAAACCCATCTACGCATCCATGGGCAATATGGCCGCTTCAGGCGGATACTATATTGCCAGTGCAACAGAACGCATCTTTGCCAACCCCGGTAGCGTAACGGGGAGCATCGGCGTGATCATGGCTTTCTCCAACATAGAAGGCTTGATAGAAAAAATTGGCGTACGCCCGGAAGTCATCAAAAGTGGAAAATTCAAGGACGTCGGCTCCCCCACACGAACGATGACTGATAAGGAAAGAGCATACCTACAAGGCGTTGTCTCAGATGTCCACTCTCAATTCATTGATGCCGTTGCAGAATCCCGCGACCTACCACGCGAAGATGTAAAGGAAATGGCTGACGGGCGAATCTTCACCGGACGCCAAGCCCTGGACCTCAAGCTAGTGGACGAACTCGGCGGACTGGAACACGCTATCGAACAATTGGCTCAAAAAACCGGGATCGAAGGCAAACCCAAAATAATTCAGGAAGAAGAAAAAGCCGATCTCATAGATATTTTACTCGGAAGCTGGTCACCAGCCCGCTCCCTCCAATCCGTAACAAGCCCTTCCTTCACTCCCACACTTCAGTTCCTCTGGAACCTGAATTAGCATCTCAGGAAATTCGCAGCAACAGCCCTACCCCTTTATAATCAAATAATTATATCAAGCTCTACACGACCTCACATCCATGGACCCCCCCAGGGACAAATTGGGTAAATCTTTACACATATTTACATGGAAACTAGGCAAATAGCCCCTACCAAACAAACACCTTCTAATATCCCCTCATTTTATTTAGTCCCAAAATCACTATAAAAGCGCACTTTAATGGCATTGAAACCCTTGCGGCTTAAAACATATCTTAAATTGGCCCAGTAATTGCATATACAATAGTAGAATACGCGCCCATAAAGGTTAATCATTTACTTTTCAATAAGTTATATATATAATTCAACGATAAACTTTCACAGGAGACAGTTGTTATGAGGAAATCATTAAAAAACAATAAAGGTTTCACCTTGATCGAGCTGATCATGGTCATCGTTATTCTCGGTATTCTGGCCGCAGTCGCCATCCCAAAATTTTTGGACTTGAGATCAAACGCTACCGTATCAGTCGCCAGCGGCGTAACTGGAGCGATCAAAGGTGCCATCATCATGTTGCACGCTCAATACATTTTAAACACCACTACCTATGAGGGAAGTAATATCCTCGCACAAGTGGACGGTGCAGATGTCGCCTTGGGCTTTGATACTGGAAACTTTACCGCAGTTGCGGGTCCAGGTGCTACCTGTACTTGGGCTTACAGTGCTTTAGCTTCCGTACAGAATGCAGGAAGCGTAACCACCCCCACGGGAACAGGGTGTTTCTAAGCTCCATAAGCGCGTAACAATTGGTTTATTCGCAACACAGTCCCGGTATTTGAAATACCGGGACTGTTTCGTTTTTCTCCCGATCGTTCAATGATCTTGCAAAACGGAGCCATCCTCTAAACTCTGCAAAGCCCCGCCTTTTCGTTATGAAAGCAGACTCTCAGTTCCACCTTCCGTCGCTCTCAAAAAACTACCCGACTATTCTTGCTGGGATTTTATTACTCTTTATTTTCCTTACTTCCCGCTTATGGAACCTTGAACAGTTTCCCGTTGTTTCCGACGAAGCCATGTACATCAACCTCGGTCAAATCGTTTCCGAGGACTTCAGTGACATGGCTCTATTTAGGAAAGAGGGCAAGCATCCTTTGTTTATGTGGCTGACTGCCGTTTCACTTCAGGCAATCGCCGACCCCCTGCTCGCGGGCAGAACCGTTTCCATTTTATCCGGCCTCGCCTCCCTGTATGCTATTTTCCTGATTGGCCGGATGCTTTATTCCAAACGCATCGCCTGGGTTGCCTGCTGGATTTATCTCTTTTGCCCTTTCATGCTTTTTTTCGACCGACTCGCACTCGTAGAAAGCCTGCTTTGCACCACCGGATTATGGACCGCCTGGTCAGCTTTGAAACTGGCAAGAGGTGAATGGGAGGGAGCAAGCTCCTATTTCATATTGGGCACTATTATGGGTTTGTCTTTCTTCACCAAAGCAGGAGCATTATTATTCTATCCCGTCATTTTTTTCATCTTCTATCTTTGGAAGATACGCAGTGATTTGATTCGCTCTTTGGTCTGGGTAATTTTAGGGGCTGGAATATGGATTGCGCCCTTGTTACTTTTTGGTAAAGAGATTGGATTTTTCAGCCGCACCGCCCTCATGCAGTTGCCGCAAATATTTATGGCTCCGGGGGAACTTGCCACATTGCCATGGGGTCATTGGGGAAATAATTTTCTCGCGATGACAGTGTTCTATATTTCCTATCTCACCCTGCCTTTGGGATTTGTTCTTTGCCTTGGAATTGTGAGTGCGATCAAGGATAAGAAACGGGAAGCCTGGGCCCTGCTTTTCTGGGCCTTTTTTCCCCCGCTCTTGATCCTGTTTTTCACAAAAGGATTCTATTCCCGCTATCTATTGATGTTTGTTCCACCCTTGATTCTTCTTTCAGCACGCGGCTGTGTGGATTTGGGAGAATTTCTGATCCATCGCTGGCCCTCTCGATTCAGCACAAAGAAATTCTGGGAAGCAGGAGCAATAAGCCTTGTCCTGTTGGTGACACTTTCCGACGGTTTTTTTTTGTCCTGAAACTGGTCACTGATCCTTTGAAAACACCCTTGGCATACCTCGACCGCACACTTTATCTTGAAGGAATGAACTCCGGCTACGGATTGAAGCCCGCGGCGGAGTTTTTAGCCGAGCAAGCCAAAACCAGGGAAATAGTCCTGATCATTCCGGCCAAACCCGGAAACTCTCCCGACGGTGTACTCATCTACCTTAGAGACAACCCAAATATCACCGTAGTACAGGCTCCCTGGTGGCCCCAAGAACCCGTACTGACGCCAGCAAAAACATTTCCCTATTACGCACACAAATACGCACGTAAATCTTCGGGGACACGATCTTTTCCCACAGACAGGGATATCTACTTCGTATATCCTTACACAAGATACGCCGAAACTATGTTCCTGAAATTCAACACCCGTTTCAAAAAAGTCTGGAGTTTTCCCAAGCCAGATCAACAGCACTCGGTCAACATTTACAAAAAATCCAGAACCAATCAATGAATCCAAAAGTAAAAAAATCCGCAGACATTCCATCTACCCGCCTGACCTGCGGGTTTATTTTCCTCGTCACCTTTGCTGTTTTCAGCGGTGCTCTGGACAATAACTTTGTGATGTGGGATGACAGTGCCTTCATATATGAAAACCCATTCATCACCTCCCTAAGCCTGGAAAACCTGTGGACAATGGCCACTACTTTTCATTATTCCAACTGGCAACCCTTGTCCTGGCTGTCACATGCCATTGATTACCAAATATTTGGTCTCCATCCCGCAGGACATCATTTGACCAGCGTTCTATTCCATTGCTGGAATACTTTCTGGGTCTTTTTAATCGTTCGCGAATACCTCAGCTTCGCCTGCAAGGAAAATATTGATTCTCGCATTCTTTGGCAATCGGCACTGATAGCGGCCCTGTTTTTTGGCCTGCATCCTCTCAGAGTCGAGTCCGTTGCCTGGGTTTCTGAAAGAAAAGATGTGTTGAGTGCCTTTCTGTCTTTCCCCGTATTCCTCACCTACCTTCGCTATGTAACGGCACAGGAAGCCAAGGAAAAATCATTCTGGATGCGCACAAGCCTGCTCCTGTTTTTCCTTTCTCTCACAGCAAAACCTATGCCCTTGATGCTCCCGATTATCCTGCTTCTGCTGGATTACTATCCCTTTGCTCGATGGAAAACCACCGTCGATTTGATTCCCCTCATCCGGGAAAAAATTCCCTTTTTCGCCTTGAGTCTGGGCAGTGCCATTGTCACCATCTACGCCCAAAAACAAATCGGTGCCATGGTTCCCCTTGAAGTGCTTGACTTATCTCGTCGCATCGCCAATGCGGTACGAAGCCTGTGCTTTATCTACCTGGAAAAATCACTTTGGCCAATGAATCTTGTCCCCGTGTATTTTTTTCCAGAAGCAAGCAAAACACCCTGGGATATTGCTTGGGCTCCGGGAATAATATTTCTAATCATCACATGGCTTTGCTACAAAGCATGGAAAAAAAAGAAACCCCTCTACGCAATAGCCTGGTTGTATTTTATTATCACCCTCATCCCAGTCATCGGTATTGTCCAAGTCGGTCAGCAAGCGGCGGCTGATCGCTACTCTTATTTCCCATCCCTTAGTTTGAGCTTTCTACTTGGAGCGGGACTCTACGCCACGCGCCGTTTTACATTTATGAGTTCTAAAATCACGCTAGAAAAAACCGCTTTTTTTTCTATGGGAGCCGGGTTGGTTCTTTTGTCTTGCCTCACCTTCAAACAAGTTAAAGTTTGGGAGGAATCCATCAGCTTTTGGACTCAAATCGGCCAAAACTATCCCAAACAAGGGGCCTGGACCTACGTCAAACGAGGAAACGCTTTGTTGGTGCGCGGTCAAGTAGATGAGGCCATAGAACAACTCAAGGCAGGGTTCAACTTAGTAGAGGGAGGCGACCGTTTGCCCTTACATTTCAATCTGGGCACCGCCTACACCTATAAAGAGATGTACACGCTTGCAGAAGAAGAATATTTAAAAGCACTCACTATCTCTAAAGGTTTTGCTCCTGGCTACAACGCGCTTGGGAAACTGTATTTTTTGATGGGTAAAATGGATTTGGCCGAGGAAAATCTAAAAAAGTCTATAACACTTTCAAAAAAATTCCCCCTGGCTCATATCAACCTTGGTGAATTGTACATCGCTCAAAATCGTTTGCAGTTGGCTGAAGACGAATTGCAAATCGCCTTGGAACAGAAACCAACTTCCCCCAATGCTTACGATAATTTAGGAATCATTTATTTCAAAAGAAAAGACTATTCCAAAGCAGAAGAATACTTTCTAAAATCCATCGACAACGAAAAAAACTATTTCCCGGCTTTCAAGCACTTGGGGGAACTATATAAAGAAACTGGCGAAATTGAAAAAGCAGAGACGGCCTTCCGCCAAGCCCTTGAGATTTTACCAGATTATAATAACGTACAAACTCAGCTCGACGCTCTGCGCAATAAAGAAATTTCTGCTGAACACAAAGCGAATTGAATCTCAGCCAAACCCAAACAAAGAGATTGCAATAGGGAGTAAATCTCGATTTTATATATTTAAAGGGATTCTCTGCTCATAAAATATCTGTCAGAAAAAGCTGTCGAGGGGGGAGCAAACAGGGAAGTTTTTCTAGGGTAACGTGACAAGCCTCTAGTAATCACGGAGGCTTGAGGATTTGAGCAGTCTGGAACAGCAACCAGTGCTCCAGCTAGAAACTATTTTTCTAGCTGGACTAAAACCGCAAAGAATCGAGGTCTTTCAGGGGGGAATCGGCTAAAACCATCTGATCTTCGTAGCCGAGTTTGTTTCGACGCAGATCCAGTCGCTTCAAGGTATTTGCAAACGAGGATTGGATGATGGCCAGGGTGCCTTTACCTGTGATGAAATTTCCATTTAGATACAATTCTTCCAGTCCCGGCAAGCTGGACGACTGGGCCAAGGCGATTGCACCCGCATCGCTTGTCAGAACATCCATCAATTTCAAAACCTTCAACCGTTTGAGGTTCTTCGAAGTAGCCAAATGCACCGCGCCTTTTTCATTGACGTCGTTCCCACTCAGGTTGAGAGTCTCCAGCGAACCCAATGTCTCGGAACGTGCCAGTGCCAATGCTCCAAGAGGATTGATTCCGTTATTCTCCAGATTCAATGTCTTGAGACTTTTGAATTTTTTCGATTCAGACAAAACAACCGCACCCTTACTTCCCAGTGCATTGTTCATTAAATTAAGTTCTTCAATATTTTCAACATGGTCTGAGTCTGCCAGTGCCATCAAGCCTTTAAAATCTATACCATTGTCTCTCAGGGAAAGCGAACGCACATCTTTCAATCGTTCGGAACGCGCTAGGGCAATAACCCCTTTGTTTCCCAAATTTCGTTCGTTGAGATTTAGAGCACCTTCTTTCAGATGGTCTTGAATCAGTATGCGAACATGCATATCAAGCAGAATATCTTCGCCCTTCTGGTCAAAATCGTTGTCCCGCATATGCAATCCAGCAAGGCTTTTGAAGTGGCTGGAACGGGCAAGTGCCTGAGCACCTTTGTTACCAATGGAGTTTGAGTCAAGAATCAAGCGTTCTATTTTTGAAATAGTGGGTGATTGAGACAAACGAAGCGCGCCAGTATCATCGATACGATTCCAGCCCAGATTGAGTTCTTTGACAGGGACAAAAGCACCGGATTGCAACCAATTTTCCAGACCTTCGTTACCGATTTCGTTTTTTCTCAAATTCAAAAAATGCAAAGAAGTGTTGGCTGTGCCGTCGGGAAATTTTGTCAAGGCTTGCCCGCCAAGCTGATTCATCTCCAAAGACAAACGATGCAATTGTTTCAGCGTCGATGACTTGATTAAAGCCAATGCACCTGCGTCGCTGACTGAATTTCTGATGAGGCTGATGGTCTTTAAATTCACAAGACATTTCGAGTGCGCCAGAGCCTGTGCGCCCTCATCACCAATCTCATTGGCATCCATCACCAAATGTTTCAGGTTCCCCAGGGTAGAGCATTCCGCGATTGCTTTCAGTCCTTTGCAGGTCAACTCGTTCCAGCTTAAGTTGAGCTGTGTCACACAATCTAGAATTTTTTGAGTCGTTAGAAAAATGATTCCAGCATCGCCCATACGTTCGTAGCTCAAATCCAGACAACCCGGATTTTGCACGAGTTTTTCGCGCAACATTTTTACAATATAGAGACCGCGTTCTTCAGTGATCATTGCGTCAACAACCCTCCGGTATTTCAGGATACAAATCGCATTTGATCGTTTCCAGTTTTCTCAAACGTGGCGACTCCATTAATATATTCAAAGCCTCCGGCTCCAGTTTATTATAAAGCATATGAAGGTGAGTCAAGCTTTCGAGACCTTTGGCTGAGGCCAAGGCTGTCATGCCTTCACGCCCGATACGATTGCCATCGAGATGGAGAGTTTTCAATTTGGAAAGATTTTTGGATTTCGCCAACGCAATGGCACCCGCATCGCCGATACGATTGAAGGATAAGTCCAGCGTCTCCAGCCGACCAAGGTACTCCGACTCGGCCAAAGCGATTGTTCCTTCGTCACCTATGCGATTCGTATACAAACTGAGGTAACGCAGTTTGGTGACGTTGGGAGATTCGACAAGTGCTTTCACACCTTCGTCACCTATGCGGTTTTCAAACAACCACAACTCTTTCAGGGAAGAGAACAGCTCGCATTCAGCCAACTCTTCGAGTCCCTCATCTTTAATAGCGTTGGTGTGGAGAAATAATATCTCAATACCTTCCACTACCAGATTCTCTGCCAACTCTTGGCTGTTTTCGTTATTGATTTTTCGGCTGGATAAATCCAAGGTCTTGCCATCCTTGCTC
>JAJDBG010000040.1 GCA_029261475.1 Nitrospinaceae bacterium | reverse complement strand
GGTACAGAGAGACTATTATAAGGCCATTGAGGTTGTTCTGATGAGGAGTCAAGAAACCGCAGAAGATGGATTGGGAATGAACAATTTTATCCCAATCGCAATAAACAACTGAACCAAAAGCAGGATATGTTACGTATAGCTACTCGTATTTGATAAACCTTGGACTCACCCAAACGTGGAGAATAGTAGATGCCTTCGATAATGTTTTCCTCCAGAATTTCCACACAAAATCGATTCAATTAATATCCCCGACTCAGACCGAATCCCCTTTATCTTTCCTTCTGCCATAGCCAGACCAATCACCGCTCGCTTATTCCCTCAAAGTCGTTGAGGAATATTCCTCTCTTTCTCCGCAAGGCCCTCCAAGGTTGCACCCCTTTGGATATAAATACTAGAACGCCAAGTCTTAGATTTAGGCCAGGTAAAGGGAGAAAACAATGGATTGCAACAAAGTGATGTTGACCGGAAATTTGACCCGAGATCCAGAACTGCGTCACACGCCCAGTGGCCATTCAGTTTCATCTTTCCCCTTGGCGGTCAACAATCGCTACAAACAGGGTGATGCCTTCAAAGAAGAAGTCTGTTTTATCGACATTGTTGTTTTTGGGAGAACCGCTGAACTTTGTTCCGAAAAGCTGAAAAAAGGGAGTCCCATCGTAGTCGATGGACGGATTCAGCAACGCCGCTGGGAAGACGCAGGTCAAAAGAAAAGCAAACACGAAATTGTAGGACAAAACATCAAATTTTTGCCCAAGAAGGAAAAAAGTCATGCCTAGGACCAGCATTGTTCCGATCCTATGCCTAGCCACTTTATTGGGTCTAGTCCCCAAGGTACAAGCAGAGCGTATACGACAACTCACCTACAGCTACCGCCCTTCACAGATTGCTCCAACGATTACGGACAAGACCTTTGTGATCTGTCCGTGTGATCCACCTCCTGCTTTGGTTTTCCAGTTTAAATCACCCAATCTCGCCCTGAAGATGCCCGAACCGATGAACCCTCTTGCATTGGCTGCGATCAAGGACTCGGGGATCCGAGAGGAAGCAATTCCGATGGTGCAGTCCGCCAAGCAAGATGAAGATCCGATTCTGGCTTTTAAGCAGGTGGTCTATTTTAACTGGGATTCCGATGATCTTTCGTCCAGCGACCTCGACCGCCTTATGGCCTGGGTTCCTCGCTTGGAAAAGATGCGAATGGAGGTCATCGGACACGCTGATCCGACAGGTGGTTCCAGTGACTACAATACCCAACTTTCTTTACAAAGAGCAAAGCACGTGGCAGCCGTCTTGAGGCAAGGCGGCATTCGCCTGGTCGAAGTCAAAGGGGTTGGAGACTGTTGTCCTATTTCGAGTTCTGGAAAACTTAACCGGCGGGTGGAAATAACCGCTCATGCTCTGGGAGATGAGAATGAATAAGTCAATCAAGATACTCGTTCTGTGCTTGCTTCTGGGGGTTCAGGTAATACCGGGCTTCGCAATGACCGATGCGGAGGTAAAAGCACAGTTTCAACAATCATTCCCGATGCTGAGAATTGAAAGAATATCCCCTTCCCCGCTTTCCGATCTCTTTGAAATCCTGACGGACAAAGGCGATCTTTTTTATTTTTCCCCTAAAACAGCTCATGTGGTGGTTGGGGAAATTTTGACGAGCAAGGGAAAGAACATCACAAAAGAACGCAAACAGGAGATTGCTGCTGCGCGGATCGCGAGCCTTCCGCTCGACAACGCAATTAAAATTGGCGATGGAAAACATCGTGTGATTGAAATCGTCGATCCCGACTGTCCTTATTGCCGAAAAGGCGAAGTATTTTTCGAAGCACGTACCGACGTCACCCGACACATTTTTCTCTATCCCGTTCCAGAACTACATCCGGATGCCGAACGAAAAAGCCGCTACATCCTTTGTGCTGAAGACCGGGAAAAGGCTTACAAGGAAGTGCTCTCGGGAAAACTAGATCAGCTTACAAATCCAATTTTCGAACCATGTAACGATCAAAAGACCTTGGAATTACTCGCCAAACATAAAAAAATAGCAGAACAACTGGGAGGTCGAGGCACCCCGGCTTTTTGGGTGAACGGTTATGCCGTGCAAGGAGGACTGAACATCCCCGAATTGCGTCGATTACTTAAAAACCCATCATAGAACCAATCAAAAATCGTCAAGTCACTGAGACAACACATAAAAAGGAGGAGGGAAAATATGTTCCAAAATAAGAAAATGAAAACTCTAAAAACCCTTGGGGTCACGGCGGTCATGCTCAGCGGTTTCAGTTTGTTTGCGTCAGCCGCCTATTCCGCGACGCTCCCCAACCCCGGTGACTTTGCCTACGTTTTATATCAGATTGGGGTACTCAATCTCCTCCAGGGCCCGGCCGGAATTATGATCGCAGTTGGAGGCATTGGTTTTGCCGCGTTCAACATGTATCAAGCACGAATCATCGGAGCGGCCCTTGCTTTCCTGGCCTCGGGGACCCTGCTTGCGGCTTCGACCATCGCCATCAGTATGGGTGCAATTGCTTGACGGACAAGGCGGAACAGCTTTGTTGCTCCGCCTTGTCCCATTTTGGAGAAACCGTGAGCTATGAAACGAAAGTTTCCTCGTTATTTGTCGGCACCGTTTCAAGTCCTCTGGTTTGAACTGGATGATCTCTTGCTCATGTTTTTTTTGGCCGCCTTGGGTTTGGTCTTGAGGGATGGACTCTTGTGGGGATTGAGCATTCTTGCTCCCTACATTTATTCAAAAATCAAGAGACGGCATCCCAGAGGGTTCTTGAAACACAGCTTCTATTTTCTGGGTTTGGTTCAAATGAAAGGCTATCCCGTTTTTTTTGACAAGCATTTCATCGAGTGATCTGAGTGATGGTGTTAAAACTTTTTTTGCAAAAAACGTCGAATGTCGTCGGCGAGAATATGATACTCAAATTCTCTGTTGTGGTCATTGCCACTGCGGTTGCTTATAGCGCGACAAAAATTGAAGCAGCTATAGATTCACAGCGGACGATTCTGATTCCCCCTGGGGTAAACGGTGTCACTTTGGAAGTCGGAAGTCGTGATGCTTCCGACGACTATTTAGACATGATGGCAAGTTACTTGGCCGATCTCCGCTTCAGTTACACTCCTGCAACAGCCCGATCACGATTTGATCGATTACTCAACCACTACGATGAAACGCTGTACCCGGATGCAAGACCGGACTTGTATCAGCTCGCCGATCAGATCGACACCGTTCACGGAACCAGCGCGTTTATTCCAAATGGAGAAATCACCATCGACCCCAAGACCCATCAAATCGAAATACCAGGCCTCAGAAAACAATGGAGCCAAGATATTGAAGTCCCAGAACTTTCAGGACAGCGAACAATTGTAATCCCCTACAAAATTAGAAATGGACGGTTCCTGATCGGAGATCTCTATGAAAAGAACGAGAAATAAGATTGCCATTTCAGCGGGCCTGATGGTTTTCCTGGCGTTATTATTGCCCAGACAGAGTTTTTCTCAGTCGACCGTTTTCACAGTCCCTCCGGAAATCCCCACGCACGTCCTCATGAGCGCTTCCGGATTAAATCGCATCACCTGTCCTGGAGCGATTCGAGATGTCACGACCGAAGAAGAAAGCGGTCTGATGGTAACCTATACCGAGACCACCGCCATTGTGAAATTTCCGATCCTACAACGTGGCTCGGATCGTATTTATGCAGATAAACCCACCGAAATTATCGCCGTGTGTAATGGCCAGATCTTTAGCCTCATTGTCACGCCGAAAAAGATTTCTGCTCCTATCATACAACTCACAAGAGGAACAAAGAACCGCGTCGAAGAGAACCGGAAGCGGTTTGAAGGTTTGGCCATTGAAGAAAAGATCGTAGAGATTATTAAGACGGTCTACAAAGAAGCCATGCCGCGAAGTTTCAAAATAACACCCATCAATCAAACGATCGCGTTATTTAGGGATATCGGACTCACGCACCTGCGAACGATATCCATCGATGGAGAAGGGTTCATCGTCAAAGAATTTACCGCCCAAGTCGTCAAGGGTGAGCAAATCTCATGGGACGAAAAGGAGTTTCTTTGCGCATTGGTTTCTGATGAGGAAAAGCGCCAGTGGATGGGAATCAAGCCTTGTCAATTGCCCAGCGCAGCTACGAAGCCGCAGACACTGCTGGCGTGGCCTATCGGGATTACCGTCGACAAACATCATTTAAAGCGAGGGGAAGTCGCAAGAATTCTCGTGATCGAGGACTTACGTGAAAGATAAGTTCGCCCAGTTTTGGGACAAAATGCCGACAAAACAAAAGCGGGGCATCGTGCTGCTCATCGTCTGCACATTGGTACTGCTGATTGGCTATGTGGCGTATCTGCGGGCCTTGCCTCCGGGCGGGATCGCCAAGGCTGTTGAGAAAAAAAGGACGGTCAGCAGCGACACGAATCTCTTGGAAAAATCCCTCTACATGGAAACACGCAAGAGTTTGAACAAAACCGACGAGGCCATTGCAGCACTCAAAAAAGAGTTTAAGAACCTGAAGGAAGAAAAAACGAAACCGGCGAATACATTTGAAAATAGAGGGCTCGCGGCAAATAAAGTGCCCGCTTTTCCACTTTCTCCTGTCGCCCCACCTCCTCCGCCGCTTTCTGTTCAGAAGCAAACAAATCTCGGAAGTACACTGAGCTCTGAACCCAAACTCAAAACAGAGCAAGTCATTGGAGGCATCAAGGTCTTTGCCAATCCACACTACAAAAAAAAAGCAGAAACACAGAACGGTGACTCCAAGAGTGATCAGGCCGTAAAACGGACGGTCTATCTTCCCACCGGGACCAATGTCGAAGCCTTCATTATGACGGGACTTGACGCGAAGACGATTCAATCCGCGAAGGGAAACCCGCAGCCCTTTCTCCTGCGCATACAAGATCTGGCCGTCCTTTCGAATGCAATCAAAGATGACTTGGAAGGCTGTTTTCTTTTGGCCAACGGCTGGGGAACGCTGGACGACGAGCGCGTGCAAACCCAACTCGTGAATGTGTCGTGCATCGCAAAAAACGGTCATTCGGTTATCGATCAGGAGGTCATGGGGTATCTCGCAGATGAAGACAGTAAACAAGGTATCCGGGGAGACGTCGTCACAAAGATGGGTGCGCTAACAACGCGCGCTTTTATCGCGGGGGCCTTGGGGGGCGGAGGTGAAGCGGTCAAGTCTTCCTCGAATACGGTCAGTCTCGGGGCAGGCGGGGTCACGCAGACCCTGGACCCCAATCGTGTGGGCATCGCAGCGCTCGGCGGCGGCATTTCACAAAGCGCGTCTGAACTCCAGAAGGTTTATCTGGAGCTCATTCGGCAAACGGCCCCGGTCATCGAGATGGGAGCCGCGCAAAAGGTAACGGCCGTTGTCACGCAGGGCGTTTTACTTGAAATCAAGGCCTATTGCCTTGGGAGGAAGAAATGCGAAGGTTAGTGTTAATTAGTATGCTGTTTTCACTCTCTGTAGCGGCATGCATGCCCTACAAAAGTGAATTCAGCTGTCCGGAAAACTTCAACGGGAAATGTGTTTCAGTGCAGGAAGCCTATCAGGAGGCGCTCGAAGACAGTGAACGCAAAGACCGCAATACGGAAGGGCCGTTCAATGAAATGGCCAATGGCAAAGAAGGCATGGATTCAATCGAGCAGTCTTATCAGAAATCCGTGCTTTCAAGACTGACCGCTCTGCTCGATGACCCGGTGACCCCGCTTGTTGCACCGGCACAGGTACTGCGAATCCTGATTCTGAGTTACCCCAGTCAAGAAAACAACCTTTTTATGCCACGCGAAATCTATACCTTTGTGGATGAGCCGAAGTGGGTACTCGGCGGATCCAGAGCTTTGGAAAAGGACTGACTGGAGGTGAGTGTATTGGGCGCAGAGGGCGGACTCACGGCCGAATCCTTGAGGAAAATGACCTACCGGCACCAATTCTCAGACTACCTGCCATGGCGGACACACGACCCCCTTAGCAATACCTATGAAAATGTAGACGAGACACGCGGATTCTTGTGGGAGTGCGCGCCACTTTGTTTTGCGGGAGACAAGACCCTTGCCTCTTTAGATGGGATCTTTCGAGTTTTTCCGACCGGGTCCATCCTACAATTTTTGCTTTACGCGGACGACACGATCGAGCCGCTGTTAAGTGCCTATGAACAAGAAAAAACGCGACCGGACGACATTGTTCAAACAACAACACAGGCCGCTCTCCGCTTTTTCCGAGAAGGGACAGGAGGACTCAATAAACTATCGGGTATTCCGGTGCGAAATTTTCGACTCTTCGTCTCAGCCAAATTCCCTGCGAGCTTGAAGGGCATCAACCTGGGAGAGATGCAAGGGATGACCGAAGAAATACTTCGCGGTGCCAAGCTCCATCCTCGCGCGATGGAACCGGAAGATTTACTCGATTGGATGCGGCCTTTCTTCAATGGTTGCGTGTCCCTTAATAATCGTCTCTATGATGAGGCAATTCCCATCCGCAAACAAATTATCTTTTCCGAAACCGACATTGATTCAAGATCCATGTCCCGCCTGCGTGTGGGAGACCGTGTTTTTGCCTGCACCACACCCAAGGTCTGCCCAAAAGAAGTCAGCCTCTTTCAAACCAACCAACTGGCAGGCGGGATCTGGGGCATGATGTCCGACTCGGATCAAATCCGTACTCCGTTTTTACACTGCCTGAATGTTGTTTTTCACGAGATGAAGGGCAAGCTCCATACGAAGTGCAACGCCATTCTCCAACAACAAGGATTCGGAAGCTTCGCCCCTTCGCTGGCCAGAAAAAAGGAAGAATACCTCAGCGCAACGGATGAACTCGAAAAAGGAACACGATACGTGCGGGTCATTCCCACGTTCTGGGTCTGGGACAAAAACGAATCGAAAGTCACCGAGTCGATTACGCGAGCCAAGCGCATTTGGGAGTCACAAGGTTATGTTATGCAAGAGGATAAGGGCCTTCTACCCATCCTCTTCATTTCTTCGCTTCCCTTTGGGCTATACGACCACGGCAACAACATCGACTTGCTTGATCGTGATTTTATTGCACCCGCCGAATCTGTTACTCCTGTTGCTCCCATCCAAGGCGATTTTACCGGAGGCGGTGCGCCGGCACTCATCTTTTCTGGGAGAAAAGGGCAGGTCATTGGGCTCGATATTTTTGACAAACACGCCAATAACAGCAATCTGCTCGTGGCTGCAGGCAGCGGTGCGGGAAAGTCTTTTTTAGTCAACTACATCATTTACAATTATTTCGCTAGAAACGAACTGATTCGGCTCATCGACATCGGGGGGTCTTATAAAAAATTATGTAAGATTTGCAAAGGAAGGTTCCTCGATTTCGGCGGAAAAGAACGGACCTGTCTGAACCCCTTCACTCATATCAAAAATATCGACGAAGATCTGTCGAGTCTTGCTGCGATCCTCTTGCAAATGGCCTACTCCGCCACGGGAGCGGTCCCCAAAGATCACGCAGAAACCATCATGAGCCTACTGCGTTCAGCAAGTCGTTGGGCCTATGAAGAGATGCCCGAGAAGCAGAACCATATCGACCTGGTTCATACCTTCCTTAATACTTTTCCTGAACAAGCCGTGCGGGGCCAAGGAGATGATATGGCCGAAATTCGCACGCTGGCCAGAACACTGGCCTTCAACATCAAAGAATTCACAACGGGCGGATCATTTGGGCGTTGGGTCAATGGCCCTTCGACCTTTGATATTTCGAGTGATGAGTTTGTCGTCTTAGAGTTAGAACATATTAAACCGATCAAAGACCTGTTTCATGTCATCACATTGCAGGTCGTTAACGAAGTCACACGTGACCTTTATCTTTCCGACCGATCCCGTAAACGCATCATTGCCTTTGAGGAAGCTTGGCAGTATCTGAAAGAAGGCGGTGAAGAACTGGCCTTAATGGCCATCATTGAGGAAGGATACCGCCGCTGCCGCCGCTACGGTGGCAGTTTCAACGTCGTGATTCAGTCTATTTTGGATCGCTTGCAGTTCGGTGGCGTCGGCGATGTGATTCACGCCAATTCCGCCTTTAAATTCTATCTCGAATCCGAAGATTTTGAAAAAGCCAGAAAACTCGGATTGATTGACTATGACAATTTTACGATGGAATTACTCAAGAGCGTAAAGAGCAACAGACCAAAGAATACGGAAATCTTCATGGATACCCCATTTGGAACGGGTGTGGGACGACTCGTGGTAGATCCGACTTCTTACTACGTCTACAGCTCTGATGCAACGGATGTATCTCGAATCGAACGGTTTGTTGAAGGAGGAAAGAGCTATGCGGAAGCCATTTCCGAGATGGCCGCAATGGCTTAAAGATAAACGCAGTTGGGTATTTTTGGGGATTCCCTTACTGCAACTATTCTGCACTTCGAGCTATGCGGAATCGGATCCCAGAGAGATGGGAGCCGATCTCGGGAATTGGGCGCTAGAGCGCTTTGGATCCGCCGATGCGATTAGAGACAGAACATCTCCTTTGACCAGCGACGAAAGTTTAATGAAGAGTCTAGATGGAAACACTGCTTTTGGGGCCCAACTCGCGTGCCCGGCTTCCAGTCACTACATGACACTTTCCGCCACCGCAGCAGCGACCGGAGACCTTTCGTCAGTGCTGCTTAGTTTGGATCGCGATTTGGATGATTTCAGCGAATATTCCTATCGTATTCCAGATCAAGTATCAGGTGTTTGCGCCAACGGCGTAATCGCCTGCACCCCCGGAACCTGGAATGACTGCCGCTATTTCGAATGGACAGCGGACACCGACCGCAAGGTGCAGCTCAATTCCACATCAATGACCCGTTTGGGCGCTTGCTACTGCATAAACAATAGTTGTGGCTCTGGTCTTTCCAGCACCATGCTCCCGAAGATATTGCGGGACCTTGGCGGTGGCGCTTCTGCCGCATTGCAAGGGATTGATCCAAAATTTGCCATATCTGATGTTCAAGTCGACCCATCATCAATTCGTTATTTTGGACAAAGTTCGTCAGATTGCACACGTCTTCCGGCGTCCGGCGGCTCGAGCAACCCGGAGCAGTATTTTGGAAACGCCAGCGGACTGATAACAGACACACAGAATGAAATCTCCGTACAGTCTCGCGATCCAGATAGCTTCTACAACCTCATGACCGATTCACTTGCTGCAAGCACAGCCGAATCAAACTACCCGAGCTGTTCAAGGGACAGGGCCATTACTGTGACGACCACGACAAATACGATAAACAATACGATGTCCGGCTCACTTTGCTCTGACCACTTTGTCTTTATCAGGGCCCATCAAGTCGATCCCTTAACCTACCACCTTCAATATTTAGACACAGCGCCGAACACCACACCACATTGGAATTGCGAGCGACGCGGAACAGCAGGCGGTATTGACGATTGGCATACCTTAGAAATAGTGAACTTACCCAGTCCGCCAACTTCGTTCCAATATTGTCTAAACGCGACAAGTGCTTGCTCTGCATCTGCGAGCACTTGTGTCAATACGACCGGAACACAAGCGAATGTCATGACCTGCCACGGTGCAGGTGCGGCAAGGCCCTCTTTCAGAATGAGCTATCTGTTCAATTATCTTGAAGACAATATTCTTGAGACAATCAACGATTCTTGCACCGGTCTTGAGCGTGATCCATCCTGCCAAATAAAAGATGAAACGATTGACGGTGTCGTCACATACGCGAATTACAATCCCACAAACCTCAGCGCACTCTCTTCCTGCCAGACCTTCAATGGAAGCCTGGGATCTTATGTTGAATGCCGACCTTGGTGGGAAACGGACCGCAACTATCGGTGCGAGACTGGTCCAATGCCGGATTTCAGCGATCTTGAGAATCGACTGGCTGTGGTTCAGGGCAGTGTCACCGATCGTGGCACATCACTTGGCTTCAGCGATCTGCTAAAACAGCCAGATGGCTCGATCACGAATGAGTCGAATAATATTCTACTTCCAGAACGGGCTCCTGCGTCGAACTGTCAAATGGCCTGCAAGACGAGTCGGCCTACGGTCAACACGGATGCCGCACTCAGCGGCAACGCGACACAATTTCAAACTTCAAGTAACAGTGCCGATATTTATTACAAATCTTGCACGGTGTCACCTGCCGGGGATGATGTTTGTCCCTTGGAGTCTGGAGAAACCCTTCTCAAAGACTGTCAATGTCAAAACGATTTTGCAGAAGCCGCCGCAATGATGCAGGTATTGCAGTCCGCTGGCGAAGATCTCTTTTGCGACGGCACCGTCGATACCAGCACAGGTTTGTGTAGCGGTCAAATTCGGATCTTCGAGGGAAAGGAAAAACGTTGCAGACCTCGAGGGACCGATACCTCTTTTTTCAACTGCTGTGATAGCGGATCCTCATCTTCCCTGGAATTTTTGAGGCATTGTCAGGTTTCGGAGCAAGAATCCGGTGAAGCCGTGGCAAATGGAAGAACGCATGAAATCGGGACGTATTGCAAGCGGCGAGATCCGGTGTTCGGAAGCTGCCTACAGGACGAACGCAGCTATTGTGCTTTTACCGGAAAGCTCGGTCGTATTGTGCATGAGCAGGGTCGCCTGCAATTGCAACGTTTTGCTCCAGATGGGCGCTGGGGCACGCCTGAGCGCCCCAATTGCTCCGGATTCTCTCCAGAAGAATTTCAAATGCTTCAATTCGATGAAATCGACCTCTCCGAATTTTTCGGAGACATCAGCACGCGGGCACAAAACCAAATCCAAAGTGAGATGGGAAGCAAAATCGATGAATTCTATCGCAACACACGGCCTTAAAAAGTACGCGATAACCGGGCTGCTTATATTGTTTCCATCCGCCTGCGCGGAAATCGCTCTATCCAAAAACCTCGGTCAATTCGGGCTGACGTATCCGATCAAAGAACCCGATGCACTGACGGAGATTGAAGAGAAAGCAAAAAAGGTCGACTGGACTGAAGTCTTTTCTGAGAAGAAGATGAAAACCTTAGTGGAGGAATACAAACCGGAAGGCCTTGTTGCACTGCCCAGGGCCTCGCATTCAAGACGCTATCAGGTGGACCTTACGTATACGGTCAAAGACGACATTCTTGATGGAAAGGGAAACCTTGTTTATCCGAGAGGCTACGCCTTTAATCCGCTCGACTTTGTCAGCTTTCCCAACACGCTTGTCGTCCTAGATGGGGACGATCCCACGCAGCTTGAATGGTTCACGGCCTCCAACTACCTGAAAGATGTCAAGGTGACTTTGCTGATCACAAACGGATCATACAGCAAGATCTCACTTCGATTGGATCGGCCCGTGTACTACCTAAACCAACAAATCATGGATCGCTTTAAACTCAAAGCTGTTCCCGTCGTCATTCAACAGGCGGGACGTTTCATGGAGATTGAAGAAGTTGTTGTCAAAAATCATCCTTAGATCAATGACGATACTCGTACTCCTTCTTGGCTTCCAAGACAGCGCATCCCCGCTGCCTGTGGGCCTGCCCCTCAACCCTGTGACCGAAGTCTGTTGGAGCTGTGTCTTTCCGATGAAAATCGGAGGGATCGTTGTGATTCCAGGGGACCAGCCACCGGTGCCCGACGCAGCCATGGCCCCCATCTGTATTTGCCCGCTTCCGCCGCCCTTGTTTGTCAGGCCCGGTATCCCCATTAGCTTTTGGGAACCCGCACGTTTCGTTGAAACCGTCAAAGACCCCTTCTTTTTCCCTTCGCTTGGCTTTGGCATGCCAAACTTGGTTGCCCCAGGTTACCTGGCGGGCACACATTCGGAAATGCCCTCAGGAAACGGTGTCGATATGTCCACGTTTGCGCAAGCCCACTATTTTATTTTCCCCGCATGGACGCTCCTGGAATTGCTCGTCGATGCCATTTGCCTCGAAGAGAGTGGATTTGACCTCAGCTACATGACTGAAGTGGATCCGCTCTGGAATAGCGATATCTTGGCCTTTACGATTCAACCGGAAGCCTTGCTCTTTGCCAATCCGGTGGCCCAATTGTCTTGCATCGCAGATAGCGTTGCCGCAAACGCCTATATGCCCCTCAGTGCGCTCTATTGGTGCATGGGTTCCTGGGGAAGCGCCTATCCGCTCACGGGACACGTCAATAATGATGACTACGTTTCCGGGAATGCCGCCATCGCCGCCCGAATGATTTACAAGTTGTCCCGCATGGGCATGGTGCATGATGTGGGGATCAATCTTTGTGCGGCCGTGCCAACGCCGATCTGGGTTAAACACAACTACCGCATGCATGTCGCAAAACCGGTGAGGGATTTCACCTGTTACCCCATTGGTCGATCCAGCATGATTTGGGGGAAACTCAAAAATCCGCCTTGGTCCGTCACAGGGAATTCGAGTGACAACTTTCTTTGGATGATCTTTCGCAAGAGGACGTGCTGTGCACTCTAAACGCGGTTTCATTGTTCTAATGCTTTTGCTTGGCGCTGTCCTCTCCCTTGTTGGCCATGCGATCGCTCAGCTCAATATTGATGATCTCAACGCACTGCAGCGTGAGACCCGGGACGCCGCGAAAGAGATGAAGCTTCCAGAGAACACTTTTAGCCGAGAGATGCAGGAAAAGGCAAGTGGAATGGCAGATTTTGTGCATTCCGAAGCCTTCCAAAACAAGCTCCAGGCGGAACAAGAGCGGCTCAAAAACACGCTATTTGGAAACGTTTTATCAGAACATGGAGAGAGGCTTCCGGTACCAGATACGATATTTGAGGCCAATGAGCGCATCTATGTTTTTGTCTCTGCGTCTATCCCCAAACCAACATTGCGCAACTATGCGGCAGACATTGCGAAACTTTCCGAGGGCCATGTCGCAATGGTCATGCGAGGCTTCATTGGTGGCATGAAACATGCCACGCCGACCTTTCAGTTCGTTGCGGAGCTGATCGCAAAGAAAAGCACTTGCGAGGTCTTTAAAGACACATGTGATGCACACCGCGTCAATTTTATGGTCGACCCTCTTCTGTTTCGGCGCTACGGGATAGAACGGGTGCCGGCAATCGTGTACGTGAACGGTTTACTGCTGAACGACCCCGCAATGAGTGAAGGCTTGCAAGAAAATGCCGCGACGCAAATCCACCATGTCGTCTATGGCGAGATCTCTTTGCAATACGCTCTGGAAAAGATACAAAGGGCGGAAGGCGTCAATCGCGCATCAATCACAAGCGCCATCAACACGCTAAAGGGAAAGACCAAACCATGAAAAATGTCTTCGATTACCTCAAGATTTTGCTTCTTGCCGCCCTCGTTTCCGCGCTGATGTTGTTGGCCTATGATTACTATTTTGCGATGAAGATCGTGGCCGTGGATTTTTCTGATGTCTCTGAATACATGGCCCAGTTGCGGACTCAGTACGCGAAGGAGGAAATCGGTGAGGAGGAACTCCATCAAGGTCTGGAATACGTCAAACAGTTTCTTGAGCAAATTCCAGACAACTACGTGGTTTTACGTGAGGAGGCGGTTCTAAAAAATGCCCAAACCATGCGACCGTAAGATGGTTTTCACGCTGCTGGTCTTTTTCAGCCTGAGCTTCGCGATGCTGCCCTTTGCATATTGGGTGCATAACCATTTGTCTTTCGCTTTGACACCGTCTTTGCCGTACCGAATCTTCTACCTGGCTTCCCCGGACAAAATCGCCAAAGGGGACTATGTTCGCTATCAATTTCGCGGCTCAGAAGCCACCGAGATACAAGGCACGTTTTGGTTCATTAAACAGGTCGCCTGCAAAGCAGGAGAAGCACTCAAAGTGGACGGACGAGAATTCTATTGTAACGGGGAATTCCTCGGCACGGCCAAGCAATACTCTCTGAAGGGGAATCCCCTCACCCCATTTTCCTTCGACGGAGTGATCCCCGCTGGCCGTTTGTTTGTCATGGGACAACACAAAGACAGCTACGATAGCCGCTATCTCGGGTTCGTCCTCGAAAAGGATGTGGGTGCACTTGCCCTTCCCCTGATATGAAAGGAGTGTCTCAATGAAAATGCATGTCGTCACCCTATTTCTTGCGTTCCTGTGGATCCTCGCTTCCTTCGTCCCAAGGGCAATGGCGGACGACGCAACAGAAAAAATAAAGCGCGGGTGGTATTGGTATGAGGTCGCGCCTCCAGAACCTCCGGAAGAAGAGAATGAAGTTCAGAAGCCGGAGGAACAAACACAAGCGCCGATACCCTCGCTGAAAGACTACAGCTATGAACAACTCTGGAATCTCCATCCGGACAATTTCCAGACCTTATTGACCGCGATCCAAAAAAAGGCGGTTCAAAGCCTCTCGGTTGAGGATGTGACAGCCTACTATGTCATTCAAGATATCGCGCGGCGGAAGGCCCTGGCCTTTTCTAACGTCGCCTCTTACGTCATTCAGAAACATCCAGAGCTCTCCACACAATCAGACTACCCGATTACCACACCGGGTGTCGCTGCCCGAATTCGCCAGCAGGCGGAAGAGATTGAAGCCGTGATTCGGCAAGCAAAATCAGACTATGCCCTCATCTATTTCTATTCGCCGAGCTGTCAGTATTGCTACGAACAAAACAAGATCCTAAGATTTTTTATTCGTAAATACGGATGGGATATTCGCGCGATCGACATTACACAAGACACACTCACCGCTCAAAAATTTGGCGTGCGCAATGTCCCCACCCTGATTGCGATGTACCGAAATAGCGAGGAAAAACTACCGATTTCAGTCGGCGTGAGCTCCTTGTCAGAAATCGAAAAACGACTGCATCAAGGCATCAGACTCCTTCGCGGAGACCTCCGACCCGAATCCTATTCCCTGTTTGATTTCCAAAAAGGCAGTGCATTTGATGTGCTCGCACCGCTTGAGCAAGAAAATCACCCGATCAAACAAA